>JAZNKW010000066.1:0-10811 GCA_045578745.1 Anaerovoracaceae bacterium | reverse complement strand
TGGTGCTGCTCTTATCCACCTTCACGTAAGATGGGATGACGGTACTCCTACTCAGGATACTGGCAGATTCCAGGAATGTGTTGACGCTATCAGAAAGGTATGCCCAGATGCTATTATCCAGCCTTCCACAGGCGGTGCAGTAGGTATGACTGACCTTGAAAGATTAGCTTCCACAGATATCGTTCCTACTCCAGAAATGGCTACATTAGACTGTGGTACATGCAACTTCGGCGGCGACGAAATCTTCGTTAACTCCGACAACACTATCATCAACTTCGCTAAGATCATGCAGGAAAGAGGTATCAAGCCTGAATGTGAAGTATTCGACAGAGGTATGATTCACACTGCTCTGAAGACTGCACACAAGAAGGGTTACCTGACTGAACCAATTCACTGGGACTTCGTACTGGGCGTATCCATGCCTGCTACTATCAGAGACCTGGCATTCATGGTAGATTCCATTCCAGCTGGCTCCACTTGGACTGCAACTGGTTTAGGTAAGAACTGCTGGAACATTGCAGCAGCTACTATCGCTATGGGCGGTCACGTAAGAGTAGGTTTCGAAGATAACCTGTACCTGGAAAAGGGCGTTCTGGCTAAGTCCAACGGCGAACTGGTTGAAAAGGCAGTTAAGCTGGCTAAGATCCTGGGCAGAGAAATCGCTACTCCAGCAGAAGCTAGAGAAATCCTGGGCCTGGCTCCACTGAAGTAATTCAGCGGCTGCGCCGAAATTAAAAACGTACATAAACCCTCCGGTGACGACCGGAGGGTTTTTTAAGTGAGCCTCGAAATCTTTGATTTCGCTAAGGCGAACTTATGCAAAGCTTCCCCGGAGCGGAATGAGTGAAGCGAGTTGCGAGCCGGAATGGAAGCGAGTGCGTGGCCTCGAAATTTTTAGATTCAGGTATTATGTATACATGAAACTTGTACGTTTCAAATCATCGGAAACGGGGCATATATAGGCAGTAACATGTGGAGAATTGGAGGAAAATTGTTATGGATGTAAGACACAAAATTGTAACCAGTCAGGTGATGATGCCGCACCATGCCAACCCGGCAGGAAATGTACACGGCGGTGAAATTATGAAAGTAATGGACAATGCAGCCTATGCCATTGCCCTGAAATATGCCAAGGGGAACTGTGTAACCGCAAGAGTGGACGAGCTGGAATTCCATCTGCCTATCTTTGTCGGGGCACTGGTGACCTGTACCGCTTCTATTGTATATGTAGGCAGAACTTCCATGGAAGTTCTGGTAACCGTGGATGCAGAGGAACTGGACGGCAACGGCGGTCCGCAGCGTGCACTGTCCGCGTACTTCAGCATGGTACGTATGGGTAAGAACGGCCGTCCTCAGGAAATCGGAAGACCATACATTCCGGAAACTGAAGAAGAAAAGAGACTGTATGACATTGCACTGGCTAAGAAAGAACAGCTGAAGGCAAAGAAAAATAAATAAGAATAAAGTACCGCAGAGAAAATCCTCTGCGGTACTTTATTTTTTGCTTTATTACAGTAACTACAGGCCCAGCAGGTGCTTATCCAGCAGCTCTACTGCATCTTCGATGCAGCCGTCACAGGATCTGAGAATCTTGCCTGTTTCTACGCCCTTGATTTCGGCACAGTTGATGGAACCGTTCTTAGCCTTGAACTCTTCAATCAGAGTCTTCATCATAGCATAGCATTCCTTCTTGGTCTTCGGATCTTCCATATTGCCGTCGCTCAGCTTCATGCCTACTACCATAGCCATGCCGCTTACAGCACCGCAGGTTTCCATGGCACCCATGCCGAAACCGAATGCTTCCGCCTGCTTGAAGGTTGCTTCAGGATCCTGGCCCATTACATGGCAAAATGCGCATGCCACAGACTGGCAGCAGTTAAACTTGGAGTGATGTAATTTCAGTGCGAGTTCTTTTCTGTCCATTTCGAATAATCTCCTTTGTATATGGTCTTGCTTATTTCAGAATCCACTTCGGATTTTTTACTTTTACATCCGGGTCCTTTACGATAGATGCCGGTTTTTCTTCCAGCAGCTTCGGATTCTTATAGTATTTCGTCAGTTCACGGAAGCAGCGGCCGTAGTAGTGTCCGTTGGCAATACGCTCGTCGGTAACGATACCCAGCGGCATAATCTTCTGCTCTTCCATAATCTCACCGTTTTTCACAATCTTCTTTTCCGGCTGGCCCATGGAAATGAATACGCCGGTCGTGCCAAACTCATACAGATGATGATGAATGGTGTTGGTACGGATAGAAGCAAGGTTGGTTACAAACAGGCTGGTATGGAACGGGCTGGCGTCAACGATAGACATAGGCAGCCAGAAATACTTGTCCAGGAATTTCAATACACCTACAGCGGCGCCTACCAGGAAAGGAATCCGCAGCAGTGCACTCATCAGCTTATCCAGAGAATTCTGTGAATCAGCTTCCTGCGTTTTTTCGATTGCTTTCTGTACCTTCTCATTTACGGTGAAAATGTCATCATCCAGATTGAAATACAATTTGGTTACCGTATCGCTGGTCTTGCCAGGCTGAAGTGTTACGAAGGACACACAGAAGTGGTTGCGGGCGTAAATCTTGCGGTTCATGCAGAATCGGTTGAGAAACGGATTTTGCGAATAAAGCCGCAGTGCGCCTGCGATAATTACACTCATGTGGTTCATGTTGATGCCGCGTTTGCGGCAGTCTCTTATATAGTCCTGAACAGGAGCCAGGTTCAGCTCTTCAGTTACGGAGTTGGAGGCGTCGTAGCGGTAAGGCATGATGTACGGCACCAGTTCATACATGGCGTCATTGCCCCTTACCCGATATCCATCTGCTCTATACATAGGGGGTCCTCTTCTTTCCTAGATTAAGATATGAAAAAACCGCTAAAACGGCAGTCATAACTACTTTCATTCTACTATATTTGGGGGTGAAGTGCAACCTTTATTGCCCTCGCGGCAAAATCGTGGTATACTGTAATATATTGTATGAAAAAGAGAGGTTTTCTATGAAGTACCAGTTACATAAGAAAGAAGATTTCCGTGAGAGCCAGTGGACCGGCGGTCTGACCCGGGAGATTGCTATTTGGCCTCACACTGCAAAATATATTGACCGTAATTTTATCTGGCGTCTGTCCACAGCCACCTGCGATCTGGATGAAAGTGATTTTTCAAAGCTGCCGGATTATGAACGTGTGCTGATGGTGCTGGAGGGCGAAGTGGTCTTGAGCCACGAAGGCCAGCGTGTGGCACGGATGAAAGAGCTGGAGCAGGACCGTTTTGACGGGGCGTATAAGACACGCAGCTTCGGTAAAATCACCGACTACAACCTGATGGTCCGCAAGGGCAATGAGGGTTACCTGGATTTGCTGCATCCACAGGCCAATGCCCAGGTGTGCGGTCCGACTTTCGAGACTGAAAAAGAACTGGCTGTACATGGCCTCTACTGTCATGAAGGCTACGCAGTGGTTGGCTGCGGCGGAGAGTCTATTATGGTTCAGGCCGGTCAGCAGCTGATCATGGAGTTTGAACTGATAAACGGAGAAACGCCGGAGTACATCGTTATGGGCGAAGGCACACTGATCCGTTCTCAGATTTATTTTGATGCCATGAAGGGACAGCTGGCAGCTGAAGAAATCCCAACAGAAAAGGCAACTTTTGATGATTTCAAGGCATGTATGTACCTGGCCAACGTGCAGTTCAAGCTGGCCGAATATCTGGTACCATCCCTGAAGAATTACTGGTTCGATGAGGCTCTGTCCTCCAAAATCCGCATGGTGGAACGATGCTATCTGACCTTTATCGTATTTTTAGTTGGTGCAATGGGGGTTCTCGCTCTGGGAGCATCTACCGGAAACAGTGCTCTTGTTTTCGCTGCAATGGGAGGATGGCTGGCTGTGGACTGTCTGCTGATATCTCCTCTGATTTATCTGATTTTCATGCCAAAACCTGTCCGTAAGCACATGAAGGATGTACATAACCTGACGCCTTACGAGCAGAAACTCTATGATGCAGAGAAGGCTTCCAATCCAATGGTGGACAAGATGCTGAAGAAATATAAGAACAGCGGAAAAAACTTCCCGACAGAATAATACCTTTTTAAGAAACGAAAAAAGCTGGCAGTGTGATAACTGCCAGCTTTATTTTTATGTGATTTAGATAGCCTTCAGGAAGCTTTCTACATCCTCTTCGGTGGAACCCCAGCCTGCAACCAGTCTGATTACAGAGTTGGTTTCGTCGAATGGACACCAGGTGTAGAAGAAGAAGTCCTTTTCCAGTTCCGCAATCTGTTCATTTGGCATGATTACGAATACCTGGTTGGTCTGGTGCGGCAGCCACAGCTTGTAGCCCTTAGCCTGCACGCCTTCTGCCAGCTTGATTGCCAGTTCATTTTCCTTCTTAGCCAGTTCGAAGTACAGGGAGTCCTTGCCGCCTTCGAACAGTGCCTTCAGCTGAACAGGAATCAGACGGCCCTTAGCCAGCAGTGCACACTGACGCTTGATCATGTACAGGAAGTGGTCGTCGAACTTTTCAGGGTGAACCAGAACCAGAGCTTCGCCGAACAGAGCGCCGATCTTGGTGCCGCCGATGTAGAATGCGTCTACCATGTCAGCGATTTCTTCGATTTCCAGGTCGTTGGTTGGCCAGGTCAGTGCAGTACCCAGTCTAGCACCGTCCATGTACAGGGTCAGTCCGTTTTCACGGCAGCATTCGGAGAGCGCCTGCAGTTCCGCCTTGGTGTATACGCCGCCGTTTTCGGTCGGATGGGTGATATATACCATCTTAGGGATTACGGTGTGTTCATCTTCGTGGTGCAGCAGTGCCTTCTTCACGTCTTCCGGACGGAGCTTGCCGTCTGGAGTCGGCATGGCGAACTGGCGGTGTCCGTTCAGTTCAATGGAACCGGTTTCATGTACATAAATATGACCGGTTGCTGCAGTGATAACGCCTTCGTATGGTCTCAGACCTGCGGAAACGGTGGTTGTGTTGCAAGGGGTGCCGCCTACGAAATAGTAAACATGAGCATCCGGCTTGCCCACCCACTGGCGGATCATTGCAGTACAGTCTTCACTGAAACGGTCCCAGCAATAGCCGTCGGTGTGTTCCATATTAGTATCCATCAGCGCCTGCATAATCTTTGGATGAGCGCCCAGGCTGTAGTCACTTCTAAAATAAATCATGGTTTTGTACCTCCCCGATTTTGTCATAGTATTCTATTCTCATTCTACTTGATTGCTGCAGGTTTTGCAATTGAAATAGTAAGGAAACTGTCAAAAAACAGTAAAAAACGGCCGGGTGGCCGTTATTTTTCCTTTGCATGCTGGTATTTCTCTTTGGTGGCCATGCCGCCGCGCAGGTGACGTTCGGCCTTGTTGCTTTCCAGGACATCTTTTACTTCTGCGGCCATGACCGGATTCAGTTCCAGGAGCCGCTCCGTGACATCTTTATGTACGGTGGATTTGCTGACCCGGAATTTTTTCGCGGCTGCCCGCACAGTGGAGCTGGTGCTGATAATATACTGTGCTAATTCATATACGCGTTCTTCGATATAGTCTTTCATTGGCAGACCCACACTCCTTGCTCATAGTTAAGAACAATATATGCAGAGGGAAAGCGGAATATGTCCGCTGCCGGCATTGTATATTTCACATAAAACGTGTAAAATTACCTTAATAATAAGGAGGGGTTTTTATGGGAAAGAATTTGAAAAAAATCATGGAAGTATTGGGAAAGGCCGTTGTGGTTCTGTTCTTTTTCGGCTTGATTTTCTTCCCTGTGATGCTTTTTGGTCTGCTGGGGGCATTCCCACTGTATGTGACTAAAGCAATTGGTGCAGTGGGTGTAATGCTGTACCTGATGATTGTACTGATCTGGAGCGGATTGATTTCGGCGGTGGGCCGGAAGCGTTTGTGGTACGGTATGCTGGCTGTGGTTGTTTGTGCAGGGATATATGTGGGGCTTGGGGTTCACAAAGACAGCCTGACTTCTCTGGAAGACGCGGAGCGGGAAAAGATGCTGTGGCAATATGAGCCATTTTCGGATGAACTGCTGGCCATGCAGCCTTTGCGGAGTGAGAAGCTGCAGCTGACGGAAAACCAGGTTATGGGGATGAAGCTGGATGGAGCGACTGCCCTGTATCCTGTCTATGCGGGATTTGTACAGGCTGTGTATCCTGAGGGAGAGTATCGCCGTTACGATGGAACTAATGAGGACGGCCTGGGAATGGTAACATGTACCGGTACCAACGATGCTTATGAACGTCTGATGACCGGGGAAACGGATATGATTTTCGTGGCTGGTCCGTCGGATGCACAGCTTGCTCGGGCTGCAGAACTGGGAGTGGAACTTCATATGACTCCAATTGGACGGGAAGCTTTTGTTTTCTTTGTAAATAATGAGAATCCGGTGGAAGGTCTGACTGTGGAACAGATCCAGGGGATTTATTCCGGGGAAATTACCCGTTGGTCTGAAGTTGGCGGCCGCCGCCAGTCGATTAGAGCCTTTCAGCGTGCAGAAGACAGTGGCAGCCAGACAGCGCTGCAGCGTCTTATGGGGGACATTCCGCTGATGGAACCGAAAAAAGAAGACCGGATTGCGGGTATGGGCGGGATTATCCGCCAGGTGGCCAGCTATCGGAACTATAAGAATGCACTGGGATTCTCCTTCCGGTTCTATTGTACGGAAATGGTAGAAAATGGAGATATCAGGCTTCTTGCACTGAACGGTGTATTGCCGACAAAGGCGACCATCAGGGATGAATCTTATCCTGTGTCCAGTTCTTTCTATGCAGTAACATCTGCACCGATTGGAGAACCGGCACCACAGGAAACTAATGAAACCATCGCTGCATTTCTGGAATGGGTTTTGTCAGAAGAAGGCCAGCAGATTGTGGAAAACAGCGGGTATGTGAGTGTGAAATAGCGGGAATTTCTGCGATTCGAGACTGCACCCATCTCAAAAGAGCGATTTAGCAATTTTGGGATGGGTCTTTTTATGTCTTTGAGAAATTCAGCTAAAAATATACGGTGAAATGATAGAAAACGGTATCAAAATCAATCGAAATATGTCGAAAGATAGGCTAAACTGGAGGGATGCATCAGGCAATAAAGAATCGCCCCATCCTAAAATAAAAAAATATATGATTTGGGATGATCAACAGAAGGCACAACGAGAAAATAATTGAAAAATACAATAATTTACAGTATAATAATTCCATAAATGAGCTCTGGTTTAATCTTTAGGGGGGTAAAATGGATTTTAAACATATTTTAGAACAGGAAATGGAGACAGAACGTATTTTTCTCCGTCAATATGTGAATGGGAAGGACAGTACCGAAAAATACTGTAAATACAGATTATCTAAAAAGTCGGAGAATGCCTACTATGCTGTAAATAAAGACACCGGAAAATCGAAATACCTTTCCAGGAAAAATTATCGTATTCTCCACAGCCTGAGGAAACGGAAGCTCTGCGAATCCGGCATAAAAGTACTGGAGCGGAACCTGAAAGCTCTGGAACGGCTGATTACAGTGTATCAGCCTTATGATCCGGCATCGCTGGAAGAATCATTATCACCGGCATACCGCAATAAGAAGGAGGATCTGGACCAGATGCGCGAGGTCCGGACTGGCAGCGGAACACGGTTCACGCAGTCTGAAAACCCACATCATCCGGAGCACCTGAAACACCGGACCAGTTTCGGTCTGATCGTGCGGTCACGAATCGAAGCGGCAGCAGCAGAACTTGCATATAGCCGCGGATACTATATAATGTATGAAAAGAGAGTGATACTGTATGATGAAGAGGGAAACCTGCATGTGGTATATCCGGATTTTATTCTATGCGAAAACGAAGAGTCCCCGGACGTTACCTGGATCTACTGGGAACACCTGGGACTGCTTGATATGGAAGACTACCGGGAACGTACCATGCTGAAACTGAAGCTTTTTCCGCAGAACGGAATTCTGCCGGGACAGAATCTGATTCTGACCACCGATGGTATGAATGAAAGTATCGATCTGATGGCCGTCAGTAATGTTCTGGACAGTATTGCCAATTTGGAGGTTGTGAAATGAAAATCATCTGCTATGGAGATTCTAATACCTATGGCTATGACCCTCACGGAGGGATGCTGCTGCGGTACGATGCAGCCGGACGCTGGGTGGACCTGGTGGGAAATACGCTGCCGGAATCCTGCAAAATCTTCAACGCCGGGCAGAACGGCCGGGAAATCCCGGACAATGGCTGGGAGTCTGCCGAGGGGGTGGCCATGCAGCTTGCGGCAGCCACAGAACCAGGATGTACGGGAGGTGTGAGCGGCCAGAAGGATCTGATTGTCATCATGCTGGGCAGCAATGATGTGCTTCTGGACGGGCTCAGTGCAGAGAAGACTGCAATGAAAATGAAACGGTTTCTGGGTGCAGTGAAGATGGAAGCACCGGGACGGGAGATTTTGCTGGTGGCACCGGTCAGTTTCAGGGACGGATACTGGGTGCCGGATCAGCGGTATATTGAAGAGTCGGAGAAACTGCCGGGACTTTATGAGCAGCTGGCTTGTGAGATGGATGTATATTTTGCTGATGCCAATGAGTGGGGCGTAAGCCTGACCGATGATGGGGTACATTTTACGGAAGATGGTCATAAAGCTTTTGCCGAAGGATTGACGAAACAATTGAAATTATGGTATTCTATAAGAAGGCCGCCTTCGGCAATCTGATTTTTAGAGGTAGGCCTTCTTGATATTCCGGAAATATCGCTGGCGATATTTCCTGCATATTAGGGTAGCGAGGCCGCGCAGAATGCGGCACCAGATAACTGCCCTCTCTCATTCGAGAGGGAGATGAAGGGAGACTTAAAACAATGACAGAAAAAAAGGGTACTTATTATATTACAACCCCGATTTACTATCCAAGCAGCAACCTGCACATCGGTCACACATACTGCACCGTAATGGCAGACGCAATGGCAAGATTTAAGAGACTGGCAGGCTACGATGTTAGATTCCTGACCGGTACTGACGAACACGGCCAGAAAATTCAGACACTGGCAGACGCAAAGGGTGTAACTCCACAGGCTTACGTTGACGAAGTAGTTGACGGTATCAAGAAGCTGTGGGCAACCATGGAAATTTCCTATGACGACTTCATCAGAACTACTGAAGAACGTCATGTTAAGAGAGTACAGAACATCTTCATGAAGATGTACGAAAAGGGCGATATCTACAAGGGCGAATACGAAGGTTTATACTGCACACCTTGTGAATCCTTCTGGACAGAATCCCAGCTGGTAAACGGCTGCTGTCCTGACTGCGGCAGACCGGTACAGCCTGCTAAGGAAGAAGCATACTTCTTCAAGCTGAGCAAGTACGCGGACAAGCTGATTGACCTGTTCGAAAATAATCCGGAATTCCTGCAGCCGGATTCCAGAAGAAACGAAATGATTGCATTCGTTAAGCAGGGCCTGGAAGACCTGTGTATCTCCAGATCTACTTTTGACTGGGGTGTACCGGTTCCAATCGACGGAAAGCACGTAATCTACGTATGGCTGGATGCTCTGTCTAACTATATCACTGCACTGGGCTTTGAAGATGACCGCGAGCTGTACGACAAGTACTGGCCTGCAAACGTTCACCTGGTAGGTAAGGAAATCGTAAGATTCCACACCATCATCTGGCCTGCTATGCTGATGAGTATCGAAGAACCTCTGCCAAAGCAGGTTCTGGGTCACGGCTGGCTGCTGCTGGGCGGTGAAAAGGTTTCCAAGTCCAAGGCTGCAAAGGGCAAGGACGTGGTAGACCCTGTGGTACTGATTGAAAGATACGGCATCGATGCTCTGAAGTACTTCCTGCTGAGAGAATACACCTTCGGTCAGGACGGTGTATTCACCAACGAAGTAATGCTGAAGAGAATGAATTACGACCTGGCAAACGACCTGGGCAACCTGGTTTCCAGAACCGTATCCATGATCGAAAAGTACTGCGGCGGCAATGTTCCTGCATCCGCAACTGAAGACGATATCGACCGCGACCTGAAGGCAATCGCTACCGGCGCAGCTGCAAAGGTAGAAGCACAGATGGACAAGTTTGCTTTCAATATGGCAATGGAAGAAATCTGGACCGTAGTAAGAAGAGCTAACAAGTATATCGACGAAAAGGCTCCTTGGATTCTGGCAAAGGACGAAGAAAAGAAGGCAGAACTGGATACTGTAATGCACAACCTGGCAGAAGCTCTGCGTATCGTATCCATCCTGATTTATCCGTTCATGCACACCACTTCCAAGGAAATCAGAAAGCAGATGGGTCTGTGGTTCAGCGATGTTGTTTGGGAAGATGCCTTCACATTCGACATGATGTACGGTGAACAGGTGAAGAAGGGCAATGCAATCTTCCCTAGACTGGACATCGAAAAGGAACTGGCTGAACTGACTGCGCTGGTTGAAGCCAAGGAAGGTCCAAAGGAAGAAAACATTCCGCTGGAACTGAAGCCTGAAATCGTTTATGAAGATTTTGATAAGATCGACCTGAGAGTCGGCACTATCATGAAAGCTGAAAAGCATCCGAAGGCTGACAAGCTGCTGGTATTCCAGGTAAAGATGGGTACCGAAACCCGCCAGATCGTATCCGGCGTGGCAGAACACTACAAGCCTGAAGAAATGGAAGGCAAGAAGGTTATCGTAGTAGCGAACCTGAAGCCAAGAGCACTGCGTGGCATGGAATCCAAGGGTATGATCCTCTTCGCTGACAACGGCGAAAAGCTGGAAATCGTAACCACAGAAGCTGAAGACGGAAACGCAGTAAGCTAATAAAAAGATAATGAAGAGGGGGCAATGG
>JAZNKW010000065.1:0-57038 GCA_045578745.1 Anaerovoracaceae bacterium | reverse complement strand
TTAGCTCAGCATTTGCTGAGCTTTTTTTATTCCGGCAGCGTCTCTACTTTCCGAAAGTACGCTTTTCTTTGATTGTATCGGCTTCGCCGCAGGGAAGAAAAGCGTGAAACTCGGCTAGGCCTCGTTATATGGACGTTGCCGGTTTTTTTATTTCCTTTAAAACATACGATGGTATAAAAAAATGCGCAGAGTGCGAAGCACTGGTGCCTTTTTTTATTTAGCTCAGCATTTGCTGAGCTTTTTTAATTTCGGCAGTGTCTCTGTGTTTTATTCGGAATTATCTGGATTGTAATGTACCCTGTATTTTTTACGGCTTTATGGTATAATGGTTCTGAAAAAAGAAACGAAAGGTAAGCTGAAAGATATGCGTTTGTCGAAAAAGGATAAAATACTGCTTCTGGTGTCAGGTGTATTTGCAGCTGCATCAGTGCTTTTGCTGGCACTGGCCAATTACATACCTGGTTTCGCACAATGGTATACGGTTCATCTGTACGATATGGCTGTAAATACAATGGGGCGGATCTTTGGACTGATGCCGTTTTCGGCTGTGGAAATTCTGCTGTATGCTGCGGTTGTAAGCTTGGCAGTGTGTATTGCAGCGGTGATTCGCAGGAAACTTTCGGTTATGAGAGCTGCAGCAGGACTTGTACTGACGGCGACGCTGTTTTTTTTTCCTGTATACGGCTAACTGCGGCGTAAACTATCACAGGATGAGCTTTGCGGAGTCTGCAGGAATTGCTGCTGGGGATTACAGCGTCAATGAGCTGGCTGAAGTCTGTCTCCTGCTCACAGAAGATGTAAATCAGACTGCCGCGCTGGTACATCGGGATGAGCAGCATGTGATGCATCACGATGAGGACGTAGAAAATCGTGCTGCAGAAGTTATGATAGAACTGTCACAGACCTGGCCGGAACTTGAGGGATATTATCCACGGGCCAAGGGGCTTCTTAATCCGTGGATTCTGTCGGTACAGAAAATTACGGGAATTTATTCTCCATTTACCATTGAAGCGAATGTGAACACCGGTATGACGGACTACAATATTCCGTTTACCGCATGTCATGAGCTGTCTCATCTGAGGGGATTCATGCAGGAAGAGGAGGCGAACTTTATCGCATGGCTGGCATGCAGAGAAGCTGATGACCCGGACTTCCGATACAGCGGCAGTCTGCGTGGCTGGATCAGCTGTATGAATGTGCTGTACAGGGCTGATCAGGAGCGATGGGCTGAAATACGTGTTTTGCTGAGTCCTGCTGTGGAGCCGGATCTGGCAGCAAACCGTGCCTACTGGGCAAAATATGAAGGCAAAATCGCTGAAATCGCCGAAACTGTTAACGATAATTATCTGAAAGCAAACGGCCAGTCTGACGGCGTTAAGAGCTACGGACGAATGGCGGATCTGATTGTGGCATATTATCTCAAAACAAGTGGAGTTTTCTAAAAAAATATTTTCAAAAACTGTGAAAAAAGCTTGCATTTCCAACGGTTTGGATATATAATAGATTCGCACTGTGTGTGCAGGGGCGCAGGATGGGAATCCGTCCGGGACCCCAAACTAATAAGATTTAGTATATCGAACCAGATTTTGCTGTCCGCAAGCAGTGAAATCCCAGTAGACAAGGCCGAAACAGTTCCAAGAGAGAACCCAGTAGGTAGAAGAAAGGGAAAAGACGAATGAAATCATTTATCGCAAAACCTGCAGAAGTAGAACGTAAGTGGTACGTTGTAGATGCAGAAGGCAAGACTCTGGGCAGACTTGCATCCGAAGTTGCTTCCATTCTGAGAGGCAAGAAGAAGCCAATTTACACTCCTCACGTTGACTGTGGTGACTACGTAATCGTAATCAACGCTGAAAAGGTAGAAGTAACTGGTAAGAAGAGAAAAGAAAAGATCTACAAGAGACACACTGGTTATCCAGGTGGTCTGAGAGAAGTTACTTTCGAAAAGCTGCAGGCTGCTAAGCCAGAAGAAATCATCAGACATGCTGTAAAGGGTATGTTACCTGATGGTAAGCTGGGCAGACAGATGTTTAAGAAGTTACATGTATACGCTGGTCCTGAACACGCACATGCTGCTCAGAAGCCAGAAGCATGGGAAATTTAAGGAAAGGGAGGAATAAGCAATGGCAAAGATTCAGTATCAGGGAACAGGCAGAAGAAAGAGTTCCGTGGCCAGAGTTAGATTAATCCCTGGTAACGGTAACATCGTTGTTAACGGTAAGTCCTTAGAAGAATACTTCGGTATGGAAATCGTAAGAAGAGAAGTAAAGAGACCTTTCGAAGTTGCAGGTTGTGAAGGCAAGTTCGACGTAATCGCTAACGTTTTCGGCGGCGGTTTCACTGGTCAGGCTGGTGCACTGAGACACGGTATCTCCAGAGCACTGTGCGTAGCTGACAAGGAAGCTTTCAGAGCTCCTCTGAAGGCAGCTGGCTTCTTAACTAGAGACTCCAGAATGAAGGAAAGAAAGAAGTACGGTCTGAAGAAGGCAAGAAGAGCATCCCAGTTCTCCAAGAGATAATTGGTGCCCTTTGGTACAATTTCAAAATCCAAAAAAGAAATCAACCCTCGGATTTATTCCGAGGGTTTTCTTTTGCTTATTTGCAGCTTGTTTTCAGTTAGAACCGCAGGGACAGGCAGGTCAGGCTGCCGTCGATTTTGCGGAATTCGCCGGTATTGACCAGCTTAACAGGGTATCCCAGATTCTGGATGATTTTCAGGGTCTTCGGATAGCCTTCCGGTACCAGAACGGTTCCGTTAATGTAGAGGCTGTTGATGGCGTAGAGCTCATCGGCATCGATAATCAGGCGGTTGAAGCTTGCGAAGGCGGGAGCTTCATTCATCACTTTGGTAACCAGCAGATTCCCCTTGTCCAGGTATACTGCGAAGTCCTTCAGGTGAAGGCCTTCGGTAACAGGGACAGCGGTCACCTCATAGCCGAACTGGCCTACGATTTCAGTAAACTGGCGTACACCTTCTTCGTTGGTACGGTCGGACAGGCCCACATAGAAATGCTTGTTCACCTGCATTACATCGCCGCCTTCCATGGTTCCCGGCGCTTCAATGTGGAAAATATGCGCATCGTCGTAGAACTTCCGAATGGCCGGCAGGATTTCGTGTTTTTCGCCGTTTCTGGAATCTCTGGCAGGGTTGGTAATCACGGCACATTCTGCCATAACTACAGCCGGGTCTTCCACAAAGCAGGAGTCAGGATAGCGTTCATCGCCTTCCAGATCGGTCACTTCCAGGCCCAGTTCTCTTAAGGTGGCCACGTATTTATCATGCTGCTTCACAGCGTCCTCATAGACAGGTGTACCTTCTCCGAACTGAGATGTGGTGATGCCGTCAATCAGAGCGCGGCAGGGTTTCTTTGTAATTGCTTTTGTGAACATAATGTTTCCTCCGTATTTATTCTTCTTCCACTTTCTTTATGACACGGCATGGATTACCGGCTGCGAAAACGCCTGCCGGAATATCTCTGGTTACCACGCTGCCTGCACCGATGACTGTATTGCTGCCGATGGTCACGCCGGGCAGTACATTCACGCCGGAACCGAACCAGACATTATCGCCCACATGGATTGGTTTATGAATCTGCCAGCCTTCCAGGCGTTTTTGCGGGTCAACCGGATGATGCGGCGTGGAGAAGGTGCAGTCGGGACCGATGCGTACATTATCGCCGAATACGACTTCACCGCCGTCCAGGATTTTGCAGTTGTAATTGGCAAAGAACCGGTCGCCGATAGTAATTCGGATACCGTAGTCACAGTAAAACGGAGAGTTGATGGTGAAACTGCCTTTGACAGTGCCGATGAGCTGACGGAGCAGATCCTGTCTCTTGGGTTCGTCTGCAGGGCTGATCCGGTTGAGCTCCCAGCAAAGCACCTTGGCCCGGTCTCTTTCGGCCTTCAGCTGTGGGTCTCCCTGAATGAACCATTCGCCCCGAATTGCCTTGTCGTACTGTGGTTCCTGTTTCATACCGTCAATCTCCTTTTCGTGAATTTTTTCTTTATAATATAGAAAGTGTATCATAAGGAGGCAGGGAAATCAACCGATTGAAAAGAACCGTACAATTCAGTATAATGTACAGTAGATATGAAAAAGGAGTAGGTGATATAAGATGAATCATCTGACAGGTAAATATGAAGGATGCTGCAGCCTGGGCGGCGTGCTGCGATGCGCCGGAGGCTTTGTGGCATGGGTCATCGGATCCGGTTTTGCTACGGGGCAGGAGGTACTGCAGTTCTTCAGCAGTTACGGATATGCCAGCTATGCCATTATCGCCATTAATCTGGTGGGATTTCTGGCGGTGGGCACCATGCTGCTGACCACAGGAAGAAATAAAGCGGAAGAAGAGGGATTCGAGCAGTTCCGCTACTACTGCGGCCCGAAGCTGGGAGCCTTCTATTCCTGGCTGATTCCGGTGACTTTGATCCCGGTTATGGCCGTGCTGATTTCCGGTTCCGGTGCCACATTATCGGAATATTACGGTGTGAACCATTATGTGGGTGCGGCCATCATGGCAGTCATGATTCTCGTATCCTACTTTATCGGGTTTAACCGGCTGGTGAAGGTGCTGTCTTTCATCGGACCGTCCATTATTGCTTTCTGCCTGCTGGTAGGTGGGATTACTGTGATTCGTGATATGGGAAACTTCAGCCAGATTGGAGCTTATGAAGAGGCACTGGCTGAATCCAGATCCTCGGCCCACTGGCTCATCAGTGCAATCCTCTATGTATCCTATAACTTCCTCTGCGGCAGTGTTTACTACACCCAGCTGGGAAAGACAACAGCCAGTGTGAAGGAAGCGCGGGTTGGAGCGATACTGGGGGCGGTACTGCTGATGGGGGCCATCGCGGTGATCAATACGGGGATTTTGCTCAACGGCGGCGAAACGGCGGCGCTGGCCATTCCGAACCTCTATCTGGCAAAGAAGATCAGCTGGCTTTTAGGTGCGGTGTTCTCCGTGTTCCTTGTTCTTGGCATTTTCTCAGCCTGCTCTGCCATGATGTGGACCGTCTGTACGAAATTTTCGCTGGGAGATCCGAAAAAAGACCGGCTTCTGGCGGTTGGAACTGCACTTGGAACGTTCCTGCTGGGGCTGCTGTCTTTCAGTGACTTAATCGGGATGTTTTACCCGGTCATCGGCTACTGCGGCCTGGTATACCTGGGATGCGTGATATATAAAAAGATAAGAGAGATGAAATCATGATTATAAAGTACAGAGACAAAACACCGCAGATTGCAGAATCTGCTTATCTGGCGCCAAATACCACTGTGATTGGCGACGTAACCATTGAAGAGGATGCTTCCATCTGGTTCGGTACGGTAATCCGCGGCGACAATCAGCCGATTCATATCGGCAGAGGCAGCAACATTCAGGATAATTCCACGCTCCACTGCAACCGTTACAGCGGCATGACCGTGGGAGAAAATGTGACCGTAGGTCACAATGTGATCCTGCACAGCTGCACCATCGGCGATAAATGCCTCATAGGGATGGGGGCAATTGTGATGGACGGAGCTGTCATCGGCGAAAACAGCATCGTGGGTGCCGGTGCCCTGGTAACACCCGGCAAAATCTTTCCGGCAGGTTCTCTCATCGTAGGATCGCCGGCCCGCGTCAAGTCGGAGGTGACGGAAGACGCACTTGCTTCTGCCATGGCTTCCGGTGAGGAGTACCGGAAACGTGCGGAAGAATATAAGAAAAGTCAGCGAATCGGTTAACAGACAGAAAAACACCCGGAGCCTCACGGCTGCGGGTGCTTTTCTTATGGGTGTTTATTTGTTTATGGGTAATTTGTTAAGTAAATTTTCGTGTTGACTTTCTATGGTTGATATACTAACATAAAAAATATAATTAGTAAAATTCATAGTTTTAATAAATGCGATTAAAAAAACAGATAGGAGGGCCTATGGAATTTCGAAATATGAAGACCTTTTTAAGGGTTGCAGAACTGCAGAACTTTACGAAAGCAGCAGAGGAACTGGGCTACTCCCAGTCTACGGTAACGGTACAGATTCAGCAGCTGGAGCAGGAACTGGATGTTTTGCTGTTTGAACGAATCGGAAAGAATATCCGGCTGACAGAACAGGGGCAGGCATTCCGACACCAGGCGCGGGAAATCCTCCATGCTGTGGAGCAGCTGGAATCTTCCATGAAGGGGACGCAGGAGGCGAAAGGATTCCTTCGCATCGGAACGGTGGACTCGCTCTGCTCCAACCGTCTGCCTGCGGTACTGCAGGAGTTCCGCCGTCACTGCCCGCAGATTGAAGTAGTGGTGCGGACCGGCTTCAACGAATCCCTGTTTGATATGCTACAGAAGAATGAAGTGGATTTGATATATTTCCTCGATGTGCGTCAGTACCGGGATGAGTGGATAAAAGTGACGGAAAAAGAAGAAAAGGCATATTTTGTGGCTGCGGCCGGCAATCCTCTGACCAGTCAGGGGGTGGTGTCACTGACTGAAATTCTCTCACAGCCTCTGCTGCTGACGGAAAAAGGAAAGAGTTACCGCCGCTGTTTGGAGGAAGAAGTGGCGAAAGAAGAACTGGAACTGCGGCCGGTACTGGAAATGGCCAATACCGATGTTCTGGTCAAACTGGTTTCAGACAGCGAAGGGCTGGCCTATTTCCCTCAGTTCATCGTCGATAAACATATAAAGGACGGCAGACTTGCCGCAGTTCCATGTGAACTGGAAGCGGAACCGGTATGGAGCCAGCTGGTGTACCACCGGGACAAACTCCTGACGCCGCAGATGAAAATCTTCATGGACATTATGCAGAAGATGAACTTTTAAAAGAAGTAAATTACAGCCAATTTACCCCTTGCGCCAGGGGAAAAATGGCGGTATTCTGTAGAAGAAGGAGGATGTGTGTATGAAACTGTTCAAAAACGACAACCAGCTGATGACAGAAGGCAATATTACGAAGCATATAATACGTTTCTCCATTCCTCTGCTGATCAGCAATCTGCTCCAGCAGTCCTATAACCTGATCGATATGATTATCGTAGGACGGTGCATTGATGATGGCGGCAAATCCATCGCGGCAGTAGGTGTAGGCGGCTCCTTCATCATGATGATGATCGGCCTGTTCATGGGCCTGGCAACGGGAGCATCTATCGTAATTTCCAATGCCTATGGTGCCGGCCGGATGAAGAGGGTTCGAAAAACTATCCGTCTGTCTCTCGTCATGGCGGCCGTTATGTCTGTGGGACTGGCAGCAGTATCCATCCTGATCTGTGACTGGATTCTTGTGCTTCTGAATACTACGGATGACATTTTCGACATGGCTTCTCTGTATTTGAAGATATATTTCCTCAGTTTTATTCCGCTGCTGGTATATAATATGGGAACCTCTGTGCTGCAGGCACTGGGGAATTCCACATCGCCGTTCTGTTATCTGGCAGTGACCTGCGTCCTTAATCTGGGCATGGACCTGCTGTTTATCGAAGGTTTTGGCATGGGCGTGGAAGGTGCGGCTCTTGCGACTGCTATCGCGACTCTGATTGCTGCACTTCTGGTACTCCGCAAAATCTTCGCGGACGGTCTTCTGAAATCTCCGGAAGGGGACGGAAGTCCGGAGCGTCTGGACCGGAGCTGGTATCTGTTTACGACAATCGTGCGGTATGGCGTACCAATCGGAATTCAGTCCCTGACCATGAGCCTTTCCAACATGGTTCTGCAGGGAAATCTGAACCAGCTGGGGACCGATGCCATTGCAGCCTGGAGTATTTTCTCCAAAGTAGACGGGTATGTAATCATGCCGGTTATGAGCTTCCGTATGGCTGTCACCACGTTCACGGGACAGAACTACGGTGCCCGCAGACTGGACCGTGTGGAAGAAGGAAGAAAGACTGTAACCAGGTTAAGTGTGGGGTCTGTTCTGATTCTTGGTACACTGGTAATCCTGCTTTACAGACCGATTATCATGATTTTCGAACCGACAGAAGCGGTTCTGGAATACTGCCGCCAGATGGCATACTATATGGTGCCGTTCTACTTCACTCTGGCAGTGATTAATACATATACCGGTTTCTTCAACGGTCTGGGAAGACCACTGGTAGGCTCAGCAGTTATGATTCTGTGTATGTGCGTGCTCCGTGTGGCAACCGTATGCATCACCTTCCCTCTGATGCATTCCCTCATGGCGGTTGTAATTGCCTACTACGTATCCTGGTTCTCCTGCATGTTCATCCTGCTGGGTGTATACCACTTCCGTCTGAAGAAGGAACTGGGGCTGACCAAACTGCCGGACCGGCCATAGCAAAGCAATAAATAAAGATTTTAAACAGCGAAAGGAGCCTGTTTCAATGAAAAAATATAAGAAGTACCCTGTACTGGAAGTTAATGTTGACAACGTAAAGAACAATGCCAAGACCATGTGTGAATTCTGCGCGGAACGCGGTATCAGTGTGGCTGGTGTAATCAAGTTCTCCGACGGTGACATGGAAATCGTGAAGGCGTACCATGAAGGCGGCTGCAGCGAAATCGCATCCTCCAGAACTGTATCTCTGAAGAAAATCAAGCAGAAGATGCCGGATGTTACAACTCTGCTGGTAAGAATTCCAATGCACAGCGAAGTTAACGAAGTGGTGAAATACTGCGACCTCTCCCTGAACTCCGAAGTCAGCACCCTGAAGAAACTCAATGCAGCAGCAAAGCGTCAGGGCGTAAATCACGGCGTAATTCTCATGTATGACGTAGCAGAAAGAAGAGAAGGTATCGTGGATCTGGACCAGCTTTGCGAAGTGGCAAAGATGGTGGAAAATGATCTGGAAAACCTGACTCTGAAGGGAATTGGAACTTCCTTTGCGTGTGTTTCCGGTATCCTGCCTAACGTGGAAAACCTGACCTGGCTGGCAGAAGGTGCACGTAAGGTAGAAGAAGTCATCGGCAGAAAGCTTGATATCGTGTCCGGCGGCAGCTCCATTGACATGACATTGCTGGCTAACGGTATTGAACTTCCTGAAGGGATCAACCATATCAGAGTGGGCGGTTTCATCGCCAACCCTCGTACCATGAGAGAAATCCGCGGTGTAACGCTGGACGGTATGTGCGAAGATACCTTCACACTGACTGCAGAAATCGTGGAAATTCAGGACAAGCCATCTCCTGTGGGCAGCAGCGGAAAGAACTGGGCCGGTCAGGAAATCAAGGTTGAAGACAAGGGCGTACGCCGCCGTGCAATTCTGGCAATCGGCAGCCAGGATATCAACAGTGCAGCTACACTCCATCCGCTGGACGAAGGCATCGAATTCATCGGAAACAGCAGTGACCATACTCTGTTTGATATCACCGACAGCCCGAAGGACTGGAAGGTGGGCGATGTGATGACCTTCACAGTATACTACATGAATCTGCTGTACTCCTTTGCTACAGAACATGTAAACATCAAGTATATCCACAACTAAACCGGAAAGAATCCGAAGCACTAAAAAAGGACGCATGATGCGTCCTTTTTCTTTTAGTTTAATACCATGTGTAGTCGTATTCTTTAAAGGTGCTTTCTTTAATCTTGCTGGATTTCTGGGTTTCCATGTTGTAGCGGTAGAATACACGATTGTAATTGCTGTCAAATTTATACCAGTATACATACTTGCTGGTAATCTGACCCAGTCCTTCAGCGGACTTCAGTGTGGTAACACGGGTTCTCTTACCTCTGCCGCTGAGAGCTTCTTTGTAGATGTAGTATCCGCCGT
Organism: Anaerovoracaceae bacterium; assembly: GCA_045578745.1. Lineage (GTDB taxonomy): Bacteria > Bacillota > Clostridia > Peptostreptococcales > Anaerovoracaceae > RGIG7179. The sequence goes on along the minus strand of JAZNKW010000065.1, from coordinate 47,337 downwards.
CATCACGCTTTATGCCGTAATGAAGTTTTTGGGAAATTACAGACAGACTGACAGCATTGCCGATGCTTTCCTTGGTCTTTTCTTTGCAGTCATAGATGTAGACCTTCCAGTAAGTATCCGGATTTTCGCTGTGGCAGGCGATATAACGGGTAGATGCCTTGGTAGTTGTCCAGAACGGGCCTACATCAGAGACGCGCTTATAAGTCTTGCCGGTTTTCACAGAAACGGAGTAGATGTCTCTGTGGAACTTCATCATGTCATCTTCCCAGTCACGGTAATAGTAAATCTGACCATTGTAATAGTTCAGCAGACGTCCGGTACCATCATCAAGATGAGGAATTGCCGCAATTTCTGTCAGCCCTCTGCCGTCACACATTACCTGGTAGAGACGGGCGTTTCCGGCAACGGTGTCCTTTACGATGAAATATACATAGCTGCCGTTGGAGAGAATCCACGTATCTATCTGCTGCGGAGGTACATAACCAGGTTCATCCAGTTCATGTTCAATCTGCAGATCTTTGGAATCTGCCAGAAGAACTTCGCCCTTGCCGGTTTTATCATGGGAACACCATAATCTTGGGTACATACCGTCACAGTCATCTACGAATTCCATCCAGAAATACATACCCTGGCAGTATGCAAGGGTTTCCGGTTTAACCATTTCGCCTTCATAGGCATAACTTGTTTTTACTTCTACTGCCTTATAGGACTTGGCTGCTGCGTTTGCAGTCTGTGCAGGGATGAGTGTAATCATCAGCATGACCATCAGCATGCAGCAGATCATTTTTCGCATGGTTAAATTCTTAGTCATATTGGGGACCATCCTTTCTTACCTAGCGGTTTCCGCCGGATTTTGTCAGGCTGTCGTTTGCAGCCATCAGATCTTCCTGATAAATATCCTTCAGATCCTTGGTCTTCAGATTATAATAGCAGACTCTCAGCCATTCACCGGAAGCAGTGCAGTAAATCTTGCTTCCCACGCGGAAGCTGTAGGAACCATTTTCCAGGGTGAATACCAGCTTGTCTTCCTTTCCGCTGAGGGTACAGCTGTATACCTTCAGATCTGTACCGTAGCCATCTTTACTGTCAACTTTTTTATAGTAGTATGTTTTGCCGTCGTAAGTACCGATGATGCCGGCACCCAGGGTGGTTGTCAGTGCAGAAGTTTTCTTGGTCTTGCAGTCGTAGGCACGCAGAGTGGTGTCGTCCGGACCGCCGCCGTTGTGCTTCTTATAGTAGATATATCTGCCGCTGCCGGAAGCCCACTGTACGTCACAGTTCTTCAGGTGAGTGGAGATTTTGCCGGTTTCCAGGTTGATGGAACGGAGTGTGTCATTGGCAGGATCGTGTTCGCCTTCTTTTTCAAGATACAGTCTTCCATTATATACGGAAACAACTTCGTAATTTACGGATTCTTCTCCTTCGCCAGGCTTCAGTGTCTTAATCTTTTTCAGTTTGCTTCCATCCGCGTTGCAGCTGTAAACAATCAGCTTTTTCCAGTTGCCTACGGTGAAATAAACCTTGGAACCGTTGGTTACGATTCTTTCTCTGATGCGGTAACCGTCTCCCAGAGTGGAAGCATCGAATACCACATCGCCGGTTGCGGTGTTATTCGGACAGGAATACAGTATCAGGGAACCGGATTCGGAAATGCCGGTGTAGTCATTGTCTGTCCAGAAACAGGTGCCGCCGATTTCTGCCCGTAACTCTTCTGTGGTATTGGTCAGATCTGCTCTCTTGTAGCTGGCAGCGTCTGCAGCCTGCGCGCTCAGGCAGAACATCAGTACCAGAAGCATCACGAGACCTGCGATACGCAGGGTACGTTTCATGGTAGGATTCATCATATGCACCTCCTTGGTTAGTTTGTAATTGCTTTTATTCTACCCCCTCTTATAAGGGGTTGTCAATCTGTCACAGTTGTCATTCTGTCGTATCAGTTAGCACCTGCTTTTTTCCAGCTGCGCTGTGCGGACAGATAACTGTCAGAACTGATTTTCACCAGTTTCTTCGTCTTAATGTCATAATAGTAAGGGGTTGCCCACGGTCCATCGCTGCTGCGTCCGAGACAGTAGATTTTGCTGCCGTTACGGAACCCGTAGGAGCCGTTTTTCAGAGTGAAGAGGCGCTTGTCTTCCTTGCCGCTGAAAGTGCAGCTGTATATCTTCAGCTGCTGAATACCGTCATCGCCGGTCTCGGTCTTGTGATAGTACATTTTGCCGTCATAAGTACCGATGGCACCGGCACCCAGGGTAGTTGTTACAGCAGAACTCTTCTTATTTTTACAGTCAAATGCACGCAGCACAGTGTCACTTGGACCGCCGCCGTTATGGTGCTTAAAATAAATATAGCGTCCTCTGCCGGATGCCCACTGTACGTCGCAGTTTTTCACGTGGGTAATGAGCTTCCCGGATTCCAGGCCGATGGAAAAGAGTTCGTCATCTGCCGGATCCATCGAGCTGCGTCTTACAGCATAAAGTCTGCCGTTGTAGACAGAAACCATATCAAAATACGGAGTGTAGGTGGTTTCCAGTTCGCTTTCTGTCGGTTCCAGAACCGCAAGCTGTTTCAGTTTGGTTCCGTCTGCACTGCAGCTGTAGATTATATAGTTCTTGGCATCACCCACCGCAAAATAGATTTTGGAACCGTTGGTTACCATAATTTCATTGATACGGCGGTATCCGGATACGTCCTCAATTCGGAAGAGTTCCTTCCCTGCACCTGTGCCTGATTTGCCGGAATAAAGCACCACGCCGCCGTTTACGGAAATCAGCTGACCGTCACTTTCCAGCCAGAAGTATCTGTCTCCGACCTTGACCCTCGGTCCATCTTGTTCATCCAGTGCAATCCGCTTATAGCTGGCAGCATCTGCGGCCTGTACCGTCAGGCAGAACATCAGTATCAGCAGCAGCGTCAGAGCGAAAATGCGCAAAGTTCGTTTCACTGTGAGATTCACTCGACCACCTCCTCGTTTGTTTCAGGATATAATATATTTTACTCTTTTTTGTCAGCTATTACAATCCGTTTTCTTGACATAACCGCAAGAGGAAAGCTATACTGTCAGTAAGAAAAAGGAGGGTTCTGCAATGATGAAACATCTGAAACACATATTTTGCGGGATGCTGATCGCCTGCCTGATGGTGAGCGTGATTCCGGCGGAGGATGCGGATGCCGCGGCAAAGAAGTTCAGGCGGGGGACCTCCATGTATGATGAGAATTATTTTCTCACCAGTTCAGAAAACAGAGTTGAGATAAACGGTCTGTATTTCTGGCATGATTCAGAGAAGGAGCGGCTGTTCTGCTCAAAATCTGCCGATGGGAAAGCAGCAGAGCTGCATTTATCATCGTTCTCCACCAGAAAACTGGAGACGATGATTCTCACAGATGGGACCTGGGTTTACTATACCCTGGATGATTACGCAAACGATCGGTCTTATATCTGCAGGGAGAAGTCCGACGGAACTGGGTTCCAGAAGGTAGTTACTTTCAATGATGCCTTTCTGAATCCGCAGCTGGTTTCTATCTATAATAATGTTCTGTATTATAATCTGCAGACATTTAATACAGAAGGTCCTTATGGGGACAAGCTCTACAGTGTAGGGCTGAAGAGCGGCACGAAAAAACTGAGAACCAGCAAGCTCAGAGTGTCATATTCCACCGGAAGCGGACGGTACATTTACGGAACCAGTAAGAGTGAAAGCGGCACAATCACGCTGAAAGCCTACGACTGCAAAGAAAAGAATGTAAATAAGATTGTAGCCTTCAAGAGCGGCGAAGGCGGCATTCTGGGTGTTTATGACGGCAAGCTTTATTATTACAAGGGACACCCTGAAACAAATGATATCACTGTTTACCGGACAACCCTCAGCGGTACAGGCAAACGGATTAAAGCAGTAACCCTGCCTACCGAGTTTATGACTGCGGATCTGGTGGAAAACAGAATTTATTTCGATTATCCGAATGATGGGGGGCATCCGTTCTATGATGTGAGTACAGGAGATATCGGTCTGCTGAAAAATGAAGACGAATACAGAAATGCCTTACTTACCAATTATGAAGCCAGATTTTACTAAATCGCAGTGCGGAGGAGTATGAAACAATGAAGAACATGAAACGCATGAAACATATATTTTGCTGGGGATTGATTTTCTGCCTGCTGGTGAGCGTGATTCCGGCAGGAGAAGCGGAAGCTGCATCCAAGGCGTACCGCAGGGGAACACCGTTCTATAACGCAGAAGTATTTGAAACCAATACGAACCGCAGAGCAGAAGTAAACGGCCTGTATTTCTGGTACGAGGAAGATACACAGCAGCTTTTCTGCTCCAGGACCATCGACGGTAAGGGGAAGGAACTGGGCTTTGCGAAGATTCAAACGGACTCCAAGCTTCTGAAAGAGGTGATTCTCACCGACGGAACCTGGGTATATTATGCAGTAGAGGATTACGGAAACAGCAGAGCATATATCTGCCGGGCAAAATATGACGGCTCGGGGTTCGAGAAGGTTGTGACTTTTAAGGACAGCTGCTGGGCACCGGAAATATTCGGAATCTATAACAGTGTTCTCTATTACGGTGACAGTTTCCAGGAAGGCAATGGCTACAGGGGCAGAGTCTACAGCGTGGGCCTGACCAGCCTGACGAAGAAACTGAGAAGCAGCAAGATTAAGGTGGAATATGCCACCGGAGGCGGGCGGTACCTTTACGGCACCAGTAAGAGTGACAGCGGCACCGTGACTCTGAAGGCCTACGACTGCAAGGAAAAGAAGATGAATAAGGTGGTTGCATTCAAATCTGCAGAAGGCGGCTTCCTCAATGTGTATGACAGCAAAGTCTACTATTATAAAGCAGAACCTGGAAAGGATTCCGTAACCATTTACCGGACAACCCTGAGCGGCACCGGCAAGCGCGTCAAAGTCTGCACGGTTCCGGCTGTATCCGGCATGAAGGGCAGCCGTATTTATTACAGCGTGAAGAATGAAGGCATCGGCTTCACTTACTATTCCTACGATATCAACAGTGGTGAAACGAAAAAGATTACACAGGACGAATATGCAATCCTGGGTTACACCAATTTTAATGATATGAGATAGATGGGAGGGCAGACAGTATGAAACGTATGAAACATATATTTTGCGGGATGTTGATTGCTTGCCTGCTGGTAAGTGTGATTCCGGCAGGGGAAGCGGATGCCGCGGCAAAATTTAAAAGAGGGACTTCGGACCACGATGTGGATGTTTTTGACACCAGTTCTGAGCGGAGGGCGGAAGTGAACGGGCTCTATTTCTGGGAAAGTAAGGATGACCAGGCACTGTACTGCTCCACCACACCGACAGGCAAGGGCGCCGAGCTGGGGGCCAGGGCACTTGGCGATAACAAGTACATCGAAAACATTCTTCTGACTGACGGAACCTGGGTGTATTATTCCGTATCGGTTCTGCCGGGGACTGTGAAAAACTGCATCTGCAAGGTGAAATATGACGGCACCGGATTCCAGCAGATTGTAAAGAGTAAAGATTTCAGCAGCATGCGGCTCCTTGCCATCTACAATGGCGTACTCTATTACGAGAAGGACTGGAAGCTCTACAGTGTGGGGCTGAAGACCGGTACCCATAAGCTGAGAAACAGCAAGTTTGAACCGAATTACACCAGCGGAAGCGGACGGTACATTTACGGTACCAGCAAGAGCGACAGCGGAACCATTACCCTGAAGGCTTACGACTGCAAGGAAAAGAAGACCAACAAGATTGTTGCCTTCAAGTCTGGCGTGGGCCGTATTTTGGCCACATACAAGAATGAAGTGTATTATTACAAAGGATCAGAGCCTGTGAAGTACGGGAATTGTGCAGAAATGGCCCGTCCTGTGACAATTTATCGAACAACCCTGAGCGGCACAGGAAAGCGTATTAAAGTTCACTATATCGAGGATGCCTATCATGTGATGGGCATGGTCGGCAGCAAGCTTTATTACAGTGCGGTGAAGGAACCGGTTGGTACCAACGATTATGTATATGATATTGAGACCGGAGAAACTAAGAAGATTTCCTTCGACGAGTATGCAGTCAACGGAAGCTACAATAATTTTAACGCAAGATTCCAGTAAAAGAGATGAACACGAGAGGAGAAGAGATTATGAATTTCTATATGATGACAAGTGAAGTGGCAGCAGATGTGCTGTCTGCAGAATATAAAGCAGGCCGTGAAATCGGTCCGGTGACCCTGGGAGAAACCTGTCTGTTCTTTAAGGTGAAGAGAAAGGTAAGCTATGTGCCTTATGCAGACATTACCCGTGCTTTCCGCAGAGTGCAGCTGGTGGGCATGAAGATGTGCTGCGGCAAGGGTGATCTGGAAGTGGAGAACCTGGTAATCTGCGGTGCGGAGGATAAAGAGCTGGCCATGATTCAGCTTCCGGGTGCCCGTGCAGGTGTAATTATGCTGGAAGAACTGGAAAAAAGAGTGCCGGGAATCCAGATTGGCAAGCCATCGGCTTAATTAATGAAAAAAATCGAAAAAATTTATTGAAAAATACAGTTTTTTTGAAGAAACATACTTGCAGTTTTTGTAGTGCAGAGTTACAATGAGGGCAGTGATTTATATCATTTTGATGAAAAACACTATATCTTTTGAAAGAACTGGAGTATGTAGTATGACAGCAAGAGAAGCCCTTCCGGGCCTGCTGAAATCATTTGTAAGATATTATGACATTAAAGACGAAGGGGTCGAAGCGCCCTTCGCTGCAGAAGCCGAGTTTCATTCTCACGAAGAACAGTTCTTCCTGATTAAACAGGCCAAGCTCAGCGAAGCGGAGAGCAAGGAATTCGTCTTTTTTGGCATTTCTGAACATCTGACGCTGGAAGAAGCCAAGCGATTTGATGTAACTGCCTGGACCCGCGGTATGAGCCGTGTGGTTCCTCACGATGGTCACCGCAGCAGTGATGTGGTGCTGATCATTCTGGCAGATCAGGTGGATGCGGATGCAGCCGCATACCTGAAAAAGTGCAAACGCTATGAAAGCTATAAACATACGCTTCATGGCTGGAGCCATTACCGTGTTATTGTCCGGGATATGAGTACAGGGAACTTAAGCTTTAACCGAATGGGCCGTACCCTGAAAAAAGTCCTGGGAAATATAAAATCTTAATAATTTATAAGATAGGAGATTGAGTTATGACTGCTATTTTAATCATTCTCGCTGCAATTATCCTGCTGGTTATCGGTTACGTAACATACGGTTCCTGGCTGGCAAAACAGTGGGGCGTTGACCCTACTAAGACTACCCCAGCGGTAGAAGTAAACGACGGTGTTGACTACGTTGCTGCAAAGCCTGCAGTACTGATGGGTCACCACTTCTCCTCCATCGCCGGTGCCGGCCCAATCAACGGTCCTATTCAGGCTTCCGTTTTCGGTTGGGTTCCTGTATTCCTGTGGTGTGTAATCGGGGGTATCTTCGTCGGCGGTCTGCACGACTTCGGTGCAATGTTCGCTTCCGTACGTAACGGTGGTAAGTCCGTTGGTGAAATCATCAAGGCTTCCATGGGCGACAGAGCGAAGAAGCTGTTCATCGTGTTCGCACTGCTGGTACTGATCCTGGTTATCGCATCCTTCGTAAACGTAGTAGCGGGTACATTCTACTCCGAAAACCCTGTTGGTTTCACTACTGATCCAAACGGTAATGAAACTACTGCTATGGTATCCGTACTGTTCATCGTAATGGCTATCATCTACGGTATTATGACTACACGTTTCGGTATGGACACCAAGACTGCTACCATCATCGGTCTGGTTATGATCGTTGCTGGTATCGCATTCGGTCTGAACGTAGGTCTGGTTCTGGGCAGAACTGCATGGATCATCCTGGTTGCACTGTACATCACTGTTGCTTCCCTGGCTCCTGTATGGATTCTGCTGCAGCCTCGTGACTACCTGTCCAGCTTCCTGCTGTACGCTATGATGGGCGTTGCTGTAGTTGGTATCTTCATGTCCGCATTCACCGGTACTGCAGAATTCACTATTCCTGCATTCACTGGTAAGGCTGGTATGTTCCCTGCACTGTTCATCACTGTTGCATGTGGCGCATGTTCCGGTTTCCACTCCCTGATTGCTTCCGGTACTTCTTCCAAGCAGCTGGAAAATGAAGCTCATGCTAAGCCAATCGGTTATGGTTCCATGCTGATTGAATCCGGTCTGGCTATCATCGCTCTGATCGCAGTAGGTATGGTATTCGAAACTTACACCAGCGGCGGCTTCGGTTCTCCATCCGTGGCATTCGCTGCAGGTATTGCAACTATGTTCGGTGCTGAAACTTCCAGCGTTTACGGTGTTGTATACGCTCTGCTGACTCTGGCTGTATCCGTATTCGCACTGACTTCCCTGGACTCCGGTACTCGTCTGTCCAGATTCATGTTCTCCGAACTGTTCCTGAAGAAGTGCGAAGCTTCCTGGCAGGATGCTACCGGTATCCGTAAGGTTCTGACTCACCCACTGGTTGGTACTCTGATCATGGTTGGTATCGGTTCCGTACTGGGCTTCCTGAAGCTGTCCCAGATCTGGGGTCTGTTCGGTGCTGCAAACCAGCTGCTGGCAGGTCTGGCTCTGATGGCTGTAGCTGCTTGGCTGGGTAACGTTGGCAGAAACAACAAGATGTTCTTCATCCCTATGGCATTCATGCTGGCTGCTACTCTGACCTCTCTGGTTCAGACAATCATCGCAAAGTTCGGTATGATTTCTGCTGGTACTGCACTGTGGGGCGACTACTTCCAGTTATGCTTCGCAGCTGCAATGGCAATCCTGGCTGTTATTCTGGTTGTGGAAGGTCTGCAGACTTTCAACAAGCAGGCAAAGGGTGAAAAGACTGGTGACGCAGCATAATTACATCATAAAATGTAATTATCATTCGGTTTACTGTGCACAGTCCTGACTGAACATATTAAAAAAGAAACCTGTATCTCATAGGAGGTGCAGGTTTCTTTTTTTGTGTGTGTGCCGATGACCGCCGCTATGCTTAACAGGGGGAAAAAGTAGTTCTTTCAAATTCAACCACCATGCGGTATAATGTGGATAGAAAAATGTGTACGGAGGGCAAACATGATTCTGGATAATCAGGAAATGGATAGAATTTTAAAGATTGCAGAAGAAAAAGGACGGCAGGTTCTTCCTATGGGAGAGGTGGCCACATATATTCCTGAACTGGGCAAAGCTGACGGAAGCAAGCTTGGTATATGCATTCGGACGAAAGAAGGGCAGATTTTCCAGATCGGCGATACGGACACACGTTTTACAATCCAAAGTATCTCCAAGATTGTTTCACTGGCGCTGGCCATTGAAATCTGCGGCTTTGAAACGGTATTTGATAAAGTGGGAATGGAGCCTTCCGGAGAAGCATTCAACTCTCTGGTGGAACTGGACTTGAACAGCCATAAGCCTTTTAACCCTATGATTAATTCCGGTGCACTGACCATTTCCAGCCTGCTTCATCCGGAACTGACCTTTAAGCAGATTCTGGAGTTTACCCGGAAACTCTGCATGGATCCGGACATTCAGCTCAATGAAGCGGTATATCAGTCTGAAATGAGCCATATTTCCAGAAACCGCGCTATCGCTTATCTGCTGGAAAGTAAAAACATCATAGAAACCGGCGTGGAAGAAAGCCTGACTTTATATACGAAAATGTGCTCTCTGGATGTGACCGCAGTGAGCCTGGCCAATCTGGCCATGGTACTGGCTGCCGGAGGCACTCACCCTGAAACCGGGGAGCAGCTGCTGCGGCCGGATACGGTGAAGGTGGTTAAAACCATCATGCTGACCTGCGGCATGTATGATGGATCCGGGGAGTTTGCCGTTCGCGTAGGCATCCCGACAAAGAGCGGTGTGGGCGGCGGTCTGCTTTCTGTAGTGGATGGACGGCTGGGCATCGGCGTTTACGGCCCTGCACTGGATGCCAAGGGCAACTGTATCGCTGGGCGGCCTTTGCTGGAGTATCTTTCGCAGGAACTGAAGCTGCATATTTTTCAGTAAATGAAATGAAATAAAAGCCAGACTGGAGAACCGTCAGCTGTTCTTCCGGTTTGGCTTTTTTTAGACTGAAACTGCAAAATTTGCACAGAAAGTATGCATTATTTGCAGTTTCGGAGGGCGCGGAGTCGAAAAATGTTGAAAATAGGCTATGGCATAAAATTTGCTTTATAAATTAGTGGGGAACTGTATTTGCGATGAGGTATGTATGAAGAAAAGTATTGTTAGACTGATAGTTTGTATACTGATAGTATCCACCCTTGTGCCTCTTACAGCGCGGGAGGAAGCACATGCACTGATGACGACAGTCCGCGTGGGATACTGTGACCAGATGCCGCCGTACCAATACACCGGTACAGATGGCCAGCCAAGGGGTTTCCACGTGGATGTGCTGGAATATATCGCTGAGAAAGAAGATCTGCTGCTGGAATATGAAGCCTTTGGAACCACATTTGAGGCCCTGGATGAACTGGAAGCAGGACGGCTGGATATAGTTCTGGGAGTAGCATCAGAGAAATATTCCGAATACAATTTCCGATACTCCAATCCCCTATCTACTGCTAATATCTGTCTGACAGCACCTGCAGAAATTGCACAGGAATACAAAAGCGGGGCAAGAAGAACTTGCACCATGGCATGTGAATTCCGGATGGTAGACAATTCATTTCTGTCAACTCTGAGCAGAGGAACGACCATTATAAAAGGGAATCAGATATCTGCCATTGAAACCTTTGTAGGCGGCAAAGCGGAAATGATTGTAGGTGTAAAAGACTGTATGCTCTGGTATTTCCAGGAACATGAAATAGAGGATGATTATGTAATCCTGAACAATTATCTGGCATCCGCCGACTTTGCGATTGCGGTACAGGATGGAGACCGATATCTGTGTGAATCCATCAATGAAAGTCTATCGATACTGCGAACTTCTGTAGAATACGAAAATCTCTATAAAACCTGGCTGGACCAGGGTAAAGGGGTGGACTATCAGAAGCTGCTGAAGTATGTCCTCTATGCCGGCAGCGTGTGTATTCTCTTCGCTTTGGCATACCTGATTGTCAGCTACCGTGCCAAGAAGAAGCTGACTCAGCTGGTAGAAGTCCGCACAGCGGAATTGTACGAAACCAATGAGATGCTGAAAAAGCGTACAGCGCAGGTGGAAGCGGAAAACCGGCTCCGGTATTCCATCATTGAGGCATCTCCTGCCGGCATGGTACTGGTGGATGAGTACATGCACATAGAATATATGAACAGCAGTGCCCTGCAGATTGCAGGAATTCAGACCTTCCGCAGCGGTGAAGTTCTGGGCAGACTGCGTATTTTCCGTGAAATCCTGAGAGACGCCGGCGGTAAAATATTCGCGGACGATTGGGACTATAAGTCCGGTTCTTTCGAGTTTTATAAAGATAAAGGACACAGAAACCGCGAAAACTACCGATACAGCATTCATAAAATGACACTCTCTGAAGGCAAACAGGGAGCCTTGATCACGCTGGAAAACGTGACAGCAGAAGAAAATGAAAGAGAAGCGGCTTTTGAGAAGGAAAAGAATGAAACGCTGAACAGCCTGATTGCAGGTATCGCCCATGAGATTAAAAATCCGCTGACTGCCATCAGCGCATCTGCGGCTATGATTCAGGCGAAAGGTGATAATGAAAAATTCCGACAGGCATTCTCGGCCTTCATACCGCAGGAAATTGACCGTGTAACCCGACTGATTAACAGCCTGATTGACTATGCCCGCCCTTCCGGCAGTAAAATTGAACTGGTAAATCTGAACGAGATTATTCTTTCTGTGGCAGAACTGGGGAAGGTAACGGCAAAGAATACAGATATTATTGTGGAAATGGATATGACAGACCAGCTTCAGTTTATCGGAGATCGTGATAAGATGAAGCAGTCTCTGCTGAACCTTGTCATAAACAGCGCAGAGGCTATCCGACAGAGACAGGATGATATTCAAAGACGGCACCGCATCGTTATATCAGTAGAGCGGAGGGATGACATAATCATCGTAAGAGTGGAGGATGATGGTGTCGGTATGTCTGCTTCACAGCTGAACCGGTGTATGAATCCGTTCTATACAACCAAACCGGCAGGCACAGGAATTGGACTGGCACTGACGAAACAGTATGTAGAAGAAGTGGGTGGAACGATTACTGCTGCCAGTGAAAAGAATGTTTTCACTGCAGTAGAAATTCAGCTGCCGACAGCCGGCGGCAAGGAGGAGAAAAATGAGACATAGTATTTTGATCATAGATGATGAGAAGAGCATCTGCACTTTCCTGGCACTGGCCCTGGAAGATGAATTTGATGTATATACGGCTAATTCCAGAGAAGAAGCATGCCGCATTCTGAAGGAGCGAAAGATTCACCTGGCTCTTCTGGATCTCCTTCTGGGAGAAAGCAATGGGCTGGACATGCTGCAGGAGATCAAAGCGAAATATCCTGAAATGGCCGTTATCATGATGACGGCTTACGGAGATATCAACACTTCCGTGGAGGCAATCAAACGGGGAGCTTTTCATTATCTCTGCAAACCGGTAAACCTGGAAGAACTGCTTTGCTATGCACGCCAGGCTCTGGAATTTCAGAATCTTTCACGTCAGGTGGAAGACCTGTCCAATGCTCTGGTAGAACTGGAACAGCGAACCTATTATGGCGATATCATCGGAAAGAGTGCTCCTATGCAGCGTGTGTACCAGATGATTGACCGTGTCAAGGATCTGGATACCAGTATTGTGATTACCGGTGAGAGCGGTACAGGGAAGGAACTGGTGGCCCGGGCCATTCATCGAAATGGTGTCCGAAGCAGCAAAAATTTTGTAGCAATGAACTGTGCTGCCATTCCGGAAAATCTGCTGGAAGAGGAATTCTTCGGTCATGTAAAGGGATCCTTTACCGGTGCAGTAGCAGATAAAAAAGGGAAGCTGGAACTGGCTGACCATGGAACCATTTTTCTGGATGAGGTAGGCGATATGCCGCTGTCTCTTCAGGGAAAACTGCTTCGTGCTCTGCAGGAAAAGGAAACCATGCCAATCGGCGGAAGCCAGTATCGTAAAATCGATGTAAGAGTAATCAGTGCTACAAATCGGAACCTGCTGTCCATGGTGAACGAAGGCACCTTCCGTCAGGACCTGTACTACCGTCTGCATGTGGTGGAAATTCACATGCCTCCTCTGCGGGAAAGAAAACAGGACATTCCGGACCTCTGCCAGTCTGTTATTACGCGCATAGCAGGGGATATGAACCGGAACATTCGTGGACTGACGCCGGAAGCAGAACGGTTGCTGATGAAATACCATTATCCTGGCAATGTGCGGGAACTGATTAACATTCTGGAATATGCCTGCATTCTCTGCAGCGGGGAATATATCGATGAACTGGATCTGCCGGATGAGCTGCGTCAGGAAACATCGTCAAACAACGATGCGGCTGAAACGCCTGCATTTACTGCAGCAGAGGCGGTTCGCAAGTACCTGAGCGGAATGTCCATTAAAGATGTGGAAAAGCTGCTTATCGAAAATGCTTTGACTGCAAATCCGCAGAGCAAGCGGACTGCGGCGAAATCTCTGGGCATAAGCGAACGGAGTCTGTTCTATAAGATTCAGGAATACGAAATATAAGGGCGGATAATAACTGTTCTTCTTCATAATGTCTTACTCTTCAGGAAAACGGCCGCAAGGCCGTTTTTCTGTTGTCGGCAAAATCTGCACACTCATACTGCAAATTTTGCAGAGTGCATGGTTTGTAGGCGAGAGATACGGAATCTTCGTATCGACTTGAACGGAATAAGAAAAATGACGAAAACGGCTGAATTCAGCCGTTTTCTTTATTGTATGTGAAGAAATTTTCACGAAATCTTTACATTGGCACGGGCTTTGCTTTAAATAAGGACACATGAAGCCGTTTCATTTATTTGAACGAATTAAATCATATAAGGAGGAAGAACAAATGAAGAAGAATTGGTTACGCATGTTATCCGTATTATTGTGCTTAGCACTGTGCTTCGGCCTGTTTGGCTGCGGCGGCGGTGGTGAAGAAGGCGGCGAAGGCGAAGTGAAAGATTCCGTAGTAATCGCGACTACTGTTGATCTGAAAAACCTGGACCCTATGGGAAACTGGAATGGTAATGCTTACCATATTTATTGGACCGCTTACGACAGACTGCTGGGATATGATTATGAAACCGGTGAATTCCAGCCTGGTCTGGCTACCAAGTGGGAAAAGTCTGAAGATGGTATGGAATATACCTTCTATCTGAGAGACGACGTTGTATGGCACGACGGTACTCCGTTTACTTCCAAGGACGTAGTTTATACCGTACAGAGAGGTATTGAAACTGCAAACGGTAACTATCCAAAGGTAAGCCATGCAGAAGCAATCGACGATTATACTGTTAAGTTCGTAATGCTGGAACCTAACTCCCTGGTAATGGATAAGCAGTGGATCGGTGACTCCGCTGTAATTAAGGATGGCTGTGGAGACACTGTTGGTACTACCGTTAATGGTACTGGTCCTTACAAGGTTAAGGAATGGAGAATCGGTGAACATCTGATTCTTGAAGCAAACCCTGATTACTGGGGTGAACAGCCTCAGATGAAGGAAATTAAGTTTGTATGCTATCCGGATGATAGTGCAAGACTGATGGCACTTCAGGCAGGAGACATAGATATTTGCGCTATTGGTACAGCAAGCGTAAAAGCTGCACTTGAAGATGAAAATTTACAGGTAGTTTCCGGAGCGGGTACGTTCTTGAGATATCTGACATTTAACCATGGTGACGAATACTTATCCAACAAACTGGTTCGTCAGGCAATCTCTCATGCAATTAATAAGGAAGACATTCTGAACGGAGCACTGGAAGGTCTTGGTGTGACTGCGGATGCATTAATTCCGACAACTGTTGGCGGTCACAACGCAGATGTTACTGGCTATGAATATGATGTAGAAAAGGCGAAGGCATTACTGGCTGAAGCTGGCTATCCGGATGGATTCGAAATTGAGCTGACTTACTCTTCCCCTTCATTCGATATCTATGCACAGATCATTCAGGCTCAGTTAAAGGAAGTAGGCATCACTGTGAAGCTGGATGGTAAAGAAAATGCAGCAGCAGGCGAGAAGATGAATGGCGGTCAGCATCAGATGGCTCTGCACGGCAGAGGTGCTTCCGATGGTAACTATTATGTGACCCTTATGCATTCCTCTCACCTGACTGACGGACGTAATATGACTAACATGAACGATCCTGCAATCGACGAATTACTGGATAAAGTATTAGTTACAGAAGGCGAAGATCGTGTAGCTGTATACAAGGAAGCACAGCAGGTTGCTCATGATGAAGCTGTTGTAGTACCTCTGGTTGTTGCAAACTCTTACTATGCTGCCAATAAGAATATTGAAGGTCTCGGTGTAATTCCTACTGGTGGTAATGACTTCCGTTTCCTGAAGTGGGCTGAATAGTTAACCGATTTGCCCCAACATTAACACGATACTGTATGTAAATTGGTGCCAGATGAGGAGTTCCTCATCTGGCACTCTTACGAAAGGAGTAAATATGCTGAAATATACGATCAAGCGAATCTTACTTCTGATTCCTGTAATTTTATGTGTAACCGCACTGGTATACTTCATTATGGCATTGGCACCTGGGGATCCGGCACTGAGTATTTTGGGTTCTGACGCAGAACCAGAGGCGGTGGAAGTGCTCCGTGAAGAGCTGGGACTGAATGACCCGGTCATCGTTCAGTATGGACGGTGGCTGTGGGGCTTCCTCCATGGCGATTTAGGTAATTCATATGCATCGGGCAGACCTGTAATGGAAGAATATTTCTATTATTTCCCGAACACTTTAAGGCTGACCTTATGGTCCATGGCTATTGCAATAATTATTTCTATCCCGCTTGGCATTGTTTCTGCAGTGAGACAGTACTCTTTAATCGATAACGTGGGTACTGCAGCAGCTCTTGTCAGTATAGCCATTCCTGACTTCTGGCAGGGGCTTATGAGTATCCTGATTTTCGCTGTAATGCTGGATCTTTTGCCGGCCGGCGGTGCTACAGAACCCGGTGCACTTATCATGCCGGCAGTAACCCTTGGAACAGGCCGTGCTGCAGCCATTACACGTTATACACGTTCCTCCATGCTGGAAACTGTACGTCAGGACTATATCCGTACTGCCAGAGCTAAAGGGGTAAACCGTAGAAAGGTGATTACCGGACATGCTCTCCGAAATGCGCTCCTTCCTGTAGTAACTATTATCTGCATGGACTTCGGTTATGCGCTGGCAGGTGCAGCAACAACTGAAATCGTATTCTCCTGGCCAGGTATCGGCAGACTTACGGTCAATGCCATCAACTCTCAGGACAGACCGCTTGCTCTCGGCTGCCTGATTATGACTGCAATTATGATTTGTATATCCAACGTGGTTATGGACCTGTTATATGCCGTAGTTGACCCTAGAATTAAACTGACAGGGGGTAAGTCGAAATGAGTAAGAAAAAAAACAAACAGACGCAGACTACTGGCCGTCGAAGCATAAGCAAACGAGAGGACATTATCAGACGTTTTCTGCGTAATAAAAATTCAATAATTGGCTTAATTTTTACTGTAATCTTCGTTTTGGTTGCCCTGATTTCTCCAATTGTGCTGGACTATGATGTACAGGTCATCGGGCAGAACATTCCTGAAAGACTGCTTCAGCCTGGCGAAAACAGCGAGCACCCTCTGGGTACTGACGAACTTGGACGAGACGTTATGTCCAGACTGATGTATGCAGCGAAGATGTCTCTGCTGATTGGTGTTATGGCTGTTACGATGGCTTTAAGCGTTGCGATCTGTGTTGGATCTACTGCGGCCTACTTCGGCGGACGAGTGGATATTCTGCTGATGCGACTGGTGGAAATCATGGACGGTGTACCTTCCTTCCTGATGGCCCTTGTAATCTGTGCGGCTTTCGGTGCTAATATCTTTACCCTGATGTTTGCCATCGCATTCGGTTCCGTGCCCGGTCAATCACGTATTATACGAAGTGCCGTGCTGTCGGTTAAGAACAATGAATACGTAGAAGCGGCCAAGGCCATGGGCGCCAATGACCTGCAGATTATCTTCTACCATATTCTTCCGAACTGTGTGGGCACCGTCATTGTACAGTTCAGTATGAAGATTGCCAGCGGTATTCTTTCCGCATCTTCACTCAGTTTCCTGGGACTGGGGGTACAGCCGCCGGATCCGGAGTGGGGGGCAATGCTCTCCAGCGGCCGTGGATATATGCTTGATAATCCATTCTTAACCGTATTCCCAGGCGTGTGTATCGTGGTGGTTGTTATGGCACTGAACATGCTGGGTGACGGTCTCCGTGATGCCCTCGACCCAAGACTGAAAGGATAGGAGGGAACCTTATGAATAAGCATTATGATGATGAAGTCTTACGTATTGAAGACTTAACTGTATATTATGAAACCGATGAAGGGACTGCCAAAGCCGTGAACAATCTGGATCTGGTAGTCCGCAAGGGTAAGACGGTAGGTCTGGTAGGCGAAACCGGTTCCGGTAAGACCACTACGGCCCTTTCCATTCTCCGCCTGGTACCTGACCCACCTGGAGTTATCAAGAGCGGGAAGGTAATCCTGGACGGCATGGATATCTACTCCCTGACGGAAGGTGAAATGGATATGGTGAGAGGCTATCACGCGTCCATGATTTTCCAGGATCCTATGACCGCACTGAACCCGGTAAAGACTGTAGGTGACCAGATTGCAGAAACTCTCAGAATTCACGAAGGATTAAATAAGGCGGATGCTTTCGCGAAAGCACAGGAAATGTTGAAGGTAGTAGGCATTCCTCCGGAAAGAGCTAAGGAATATCCACATCAGTTCTCCGGCGGTATGAAGCAGCGTGTAATCATAGCCATTGCCCTGGCCTGCAGCCCTAAGCTTATGATTGCAGACGAACCGACAACTGCGCTGGACGTAACTATCCAGGCACAGGTTCTCCGCGAAATGAAGGAACTGAGAAATAAGTTCGACATGTCCATGATTATGATTACCCACGACCTAGGTATCATTGCTCAGATGTGCGATGAAGTTGCTGTAATCTATGCGGGAAGAGTTATTGAATTCGGTGAACTCCGTGAAATTTTCAAGGATACCAAGCATCCTTATACACAGGGTCTCTTTGATTCACTTCCTAAGATCAATGACGACCGTGACATGCTTCAGCCTATTCCTGGCCTTATGCCTGACCCGATGGAACTTCCTGAAGGTTGCGCATTCGCTCCGCGCTGTAAGTATGCAACCGAAAAGTGCAGCAAGGGAATTCCGCCGAAGCATTACTTCACCGATACCCATTACGCTGCATGCTGGCGTTATGAAGAATCTGATTTTGAATTATAAGGAGGTGGCGGTATGAGTGAACATTTACTTGAAGTCAACCATCTTAAAAAATATTTTAAAACCGGTAAGGGAACCGTGCAGGCGGTCGATGACATTTCCTTCACCCTGGATGCAGGCAAGACACTGGGACTGGTAGGGGAATCCGGCTGCGGTAAGTCCACCACCGGGCGAACCATTCTGCGGCTGCTGGAACCAACCGATGGTCAGGTGATTTTCGAAGGACAGGATATCGCCAAGCTGAGTTCCAGTGAAATGCGTCGCATGCGTAAGGATATGCAGATGGTATTCCAGGATCCGTTCTCTTCTCTGAATCCTCGAAAGACCGTAGAGGAACTGATCGCAGAACCTTTGAAGTGGTTTAAGGTTCATAAGACTAAGGCAGAACAGAAGGCCCATGTGGCACAGCTGATGGAAACCGTAGGTCTGGCACCTCGTCTGGCTAACGTGTATCCTCATGAACTGGACGGCGGCCGCCGTCAGCGTATTGGGATTGCGAGAGCCCTGGCTCTGGAACCGAAGCTGATTGTGTGCGACGAACCGGTATCCGCCCTGGACGTATCCATTCAGGCACAGGTTCTCAATCTGCTGAAGGAGCTGCAGAAGAAGTATAATATTGCGTATATTTTCATTACCCATGACTTATCTGTAGTAAATCATTTCTCAGATGACATCGCGGTAATGTACCTGGGCCAGATTGTAGAAAAGGCACATGCAAGAGAGCTCTTTAACAATCCTGTCCATCCATACACTAAGGCGCTCCTGTCAGCAATTCCGATTCCTGACCCGGACGCACAGGTAGAACAGATTCCTCTGAAAGGGGAAATCTCCTCACCGATTAATATGAAGCGTGACTGCCATTTCGCAGCCCGCTGCCCATATGCGACAGAAGCCTGCCACGCAAGCACACCGGAGCTTGTAGACAGAGGAAACGAACACTTCGTAGCCTGTCACCTGTTTTAATTAAAATTATTATAGTGAGGGCTGACGTAAGTCAGCCCTCATTTGCAATTTATAAGGTGTATTGAATAAAGGATGGTTGAACATTATGAGCGAAAGACATATCCCGAAGGAAAAGCTGACTCGGATTCTTGAAGCCTTCAACGGAGACTATGGTGTCTATATTTCGGTCCCAAGCTCGGGAGTGGCATTCGAACTGAATGGGGATCAGCAGTTCCGTTCTGCCAGCACCATTAAGATTCCAATGCTTGCGCTTCTGTTTCAGGATGCGGAAGAGGGCAGAATCGACTTAAACGAAAAGCGGGTTGTGCTCCCTGAGAATCGTGTGGGCGGCAGCGGGATTCTGCAGTCCCTCAGTCCGGATCTGGAACTTTCCATTTTTGATCTGGCGGAACTGATGATTGTGCTGAGCGATAATACTGCGACCAACGAAATCATCGATGTGGTAGGATTGGAGCGGATAAGGGAATTTTGCCGTAAAGTGGGATGTGAAAAAACATGGATTTGGCGAAAGATGTTTTTCAAAGGAATTTTGCCGGATCCGCAGGTACCGGAAGGTGCACCGTTGAATGCGACTACCGCAGCAGATTTGGGACATATCCTGGAGAGAATTGCTTCAGGGAACATGGTCAGCCCGCAGGCTGACCACAAGATTGTGCAGATTATGGCCGGACAGCAGCTGGGTAAGTTTAAAAAACGGCTTCCATGTACAACCAGACATGATCCGAGAACACCTTCTCTGCAGCTGCCAGATGAAGGACATGTAGTTGTGGCATGCAAAGGGGGCTCTTTAGAAAGCTACGGCATTCTGCACGATGCGGGGATTTTCTATCTTCCTGATGGAAGGTATTATGTCATGACGGTATGTACCCAGTCTGAGGATATGGAAGCTGCCGAAGCAATGATTGGTGAATTAGGTCTGGCGATGTATGAGGCCATGAAGTAAGTGGAGGTTATATCTATGGATAAGGAATTACTGCAGAAGATAGACGAACGAATTGATGCTGTACGCAGTGAGCTGGCACAGACTACTATTGAACTGGTAAATATTAAGAGTGTGCGCGGAGAAGAACTCCCCGGTGCACCGTTTGGCGAAGGACCGCGGAAAGTACTGGATACAATGCTGGAGAAGGGCCGTGATGTCGGATTTTATACTGTTGATTATAATGTCGGTGTGGTCAGTCTGGCCATGAAGGATTCCGAACCGGATCTGGGAATCTGGCTCCACGGAGACGTGGTACCGGAAGGAGATGGCTGGAACTTCGAACCCTATAATGCAGCGGAATACAAAGGCTGTATTATTGGCCGCGGGGCTACAGATAACAAGGGGCAGATGGCATCCATTTATCATCTGCTGAGAATCTTTAAGGACCTGAACATCGACCTGAAATACAATCCTGCTCTCTATGTGGGCAGCTGTGAAGAAACCGGAATGGAGGACGTAAGAGGCTTCATCAAAAAGTATCAGCCACCGAAGCTCTCCCTGGTGCCTGACAGCAGCTTCCCTGCTGCCTATGGCGGAAGAGGATCTGTCAAGGCGATTCTCCGCAGCAAAACTCCTCTTGAGGGCTTTACTCTGACAGCTGGACAGGACGCATCTCCGGGCCGTGCCATGGCTGGATTTTCTCCGCAGGAAAACTTCCCGGATCAGCTGCCGGGGTGTGCTGTCGAAAAACAGGCTGATGGCAGCATCGCCGTGACTGCAGAAGTTTTGCCGATGCACGGAACCACCAAGGGCAACGAAAATGTGATTGTGAAAATCTGCGGAGCACTGAGCGGAATCGAATCTTTAAGCGATAATGACCGGAAACTTATCTCGGCACTGGAGCGGATTGCAAAAGACACATCCGCTGAATGTCTGGATATTGCTGTAGCAGAAGACAATGTTATGGGTCCGCTGGGTATGACCTGCAGATGGATTAACTGGAAGGACGGTTATCTGGAGCCTCAGGTAATTATTACTTATCCGCTGGGAGTGGAGAAGGAATGGATTGCTGAAAAATTGACGGCTGCTGCGGAATCGCTGGGATTTGAAGTGGACAGCATTCCATACACTAAAGATCCGTATATTCTGGACCCTGAAAGTGATACTTCGAAAATGATTCACCGCGTAGCCAACGAAGTGACTGGTGATAATAAACCGCTGTATATTGTAAGAGGCGGAACCTACGCACACTTCCTGCCGAATGCCTATGCCTGTGGTATGGATGGAAGCCTTCCGCCGGAAGATTTTGCACCGGGATTTGGCGGTGCTCATGGCCGGGATGAGGCAGTGTCTCTGGACCGTCTGCAGAGAGCCATGAAGATTTATGCCCGGATATTGCTTGAGCTGAATGAAATGGAATGGTGAGTTTATGGTATACGATTATAAATATGAATGTCTCAAAGGACTGCAGCCTGAGCCATTTTTCTACTGGTTTGGTGAAGTATCTGCATGTCCCCGTCCATCCGGAAACGAAAATGTACTGATTGAATATCTGAAAGAATATGCTGAAAAGCGGAATCTGCCTTGCGATGTGGATGCGGCAGGGAATGTGTTTATCCGCGTTCCTGGAACACCGGGATATGAGGATTATCCTGCCTTCCTGATTCAGGGCCACATGGATATCGTTCCCGTGAAAGATGAAGGTGTTGAATTCGATTTTGATACACAGCCTATGAACCTGGTGGTTGAAGGGGACAAGCTCTATGCACCGGGAACCACACTGGGAGCTGACAATGGTGTTGGCCTGGCGACCATGCTTGCACTTGGGGACACGCTGGCCGACGAAATCATTCCGCATCCACCGCTGGAACTGCTGTTTACGGTGGGAGAAGAAATCGGCATGAAGGGAATTAAACGTTTCGACTGCTCGAAGATTACTGCCCGCAGAATGCTGAACTGTGACAGCGGTGATCCGCATAGAGTTGCAGTCTGCTGCGGCGGCATGAGCAGATACAGAATTGATAAAGAATTTGAAATCAGCCCGCTGGATGAAGGATGGAAGGCTCTTCATATCAGTCTGACAGGCGGCCTGGGCGGCCACAGCGGTGGTATGATTAATAAAGGCCGTGCCTGCGCTGCAAATAACATGGGTGAACTGCTCACTGCACTTATGAGTGATGACCGTATTCCGGAATTCAGAATCTGCAGCCTGAAGAGCAGCGCACCTACGATTACAAAAGCTTGCGAAGCTGTAATTGCGGTTCCTGCAGACGCTGCAGGAGATGCAGAAGAATGCATGAAAGAACGGTTTGCCTTAATCAAAGGCGTTTATAAGAACAGCGATCCGGATTTAATGCTTGATGTTGCCGCGGCAGAAACTCCTTCTGCAGCAATTTCTGCAGAAGATTCAGAACGTGTGGCTCAGTGCCTTCTGTATCTTGAAACCGCAATGTACCGTTCTCATTATCAGTTTACTCAGTCTGCAGTAACAGGTGGCTCTATCGCTTCTCCAGAACTGACAGCAGACGGCAAGTTCAAAGTGGAATTCAACGTACGTTCTTCCATCAACGAGGATCGGCTGCTGAAATCTAAAAAGTATGTATTGAAAATGAAGATGCTGGGCCTGGATCTGGTGGAATATGATTCCTGGTTGGGCTGGGTGGAAGAACCGGTTTCTCCTCTCCGTGATACGGTTCTTGCAGCACATCAGGAATTGTTTGGATATGAAATGACAACGGGCAGAGGCATCGGCGGCATCGAAGTCGGCGCAATTAAGACGGCGATTCCGGAAATGGATGCCGTTGCATTCGCACCATATTCCACAGGCGCCCACACAACGAATGAACACCTGCTGATCAGTCAGGTACAGCCTTTCTGGGATCTGGTAAAAAAGATGATTCTTGTAAAATTTAAATAAAAATGTGTAAGACCTAAGGAGGAAAAAACATGGGGCGCAGTACTTCAATTATATTTACAGGAGATATCGGTTTTGACCGGTATATGGATCAGAAATGGAAGGATGAACAGCTGCTATCTCAGGAAATTCTGGACTATTTCCACAGTGCAGATCATGTGGTTGCCAATGTGGAAGGGGCGGTTGTGGACCCTGAAAGCTTTTCCTCAGAACGAGAATTCATTCACTATATGCCAGTTGAGGCTGCTGCATTCCTGAAAAAAATCAATGCAGATATCTGGGAACTGGGAAATAATCATATACTGGATGCCGGAATGGACGGTCTGGTAAGCACCAGAAACCTGGCAGCAGAAATGGGCTACCAGACCATTGGTGCAGGAAGAAACAGAGAAGAAGCTTCCGAACCTGTCTATATCGATGAGGCAGGCGGTATCGGAATGATCGGCGTGACCTATCTTTCCGAAGCTACAGTCCGTAAAGGTACTGAATTCGGAAAAGTCCGCTGGGACGATTTTGAGCATATCGGAAAGCGCATTGCGGAAATTAAAAGCAAGTGCAGATGGTGCGTCATCGTGGTTCACGGCGGCGAGGAATTCGCAACAATGCCAAGCCCGTATACAAGAGAAAAATACATGAAGTATCTGGAACTGGGCGCAGATGTGGTTGTCGGCCATCATCCGCATGTTCCTGAAAATTACGAAATTTTCGATGACGGAAAGGCGATTTTCTATTCCCTCGGCAACTTTATTTTTGATACAGACTACCAGCGTGCGCACCCTTATACAGACTTGGGCGTACTGCTGAAGCTTTGCTTCACTGAGGATAAAATGGACTTTGACGCCATGGGTGTTAAGATTGACCGTGAAACGGAACGTCTTGAAAAAGCAGAGCTTCCGGACATTTTCACAAACATTCCCGCTGAGGAATATGAGCTTCTGATTCCGTTGGGAGCCAAGGTATTCCTGGAAGAAGAACGCAGAAGAATGATCTACCTGGAGCCTGAGAATTACAAAGACCTGGATGAGCAGGGCTGGCTTGACTATTTCAATGGTCAGCCGGAAGGCTACTTCAAGGGAGAACATATGGACCTGAGTCTGATTGTTCCTCTGGCAGAAAAGGCAAAAGAAGGTCAGTGGAGAGCAAGTAAGCTGGAACAGGTAAAAGCATATATGGTGGAAGAGCTGGGTATGGAATATTTTGTGCCTACTGCGCAGGGACTGGTGGATTACTGCAGAAGAATGATGACCACACCGCACCTGTATGTATGGGCCGCAGAAGGAGAATATGTCACAACCGAAATCATAAATTATTTCGCAGAAAAGTATCCTTCCGGATATACACCGGAGAAAAAAGCAATCCGTCTGGCCCTTGCCAACAGAGGTATCCGCGGCTGGGACTGCTTCGGACTGATTAAATCCTATATTTTTAATGATTATCATCAGGGAAATACGGATTGGTACATCAAGTCCTTCGACAGAACTACAACGCAGCTTTTCGAATGGGCCGAAGAAAAAGGCACCATCGATACAATTCCTGAGATTCCTGGTCTGTGTGTATGGAAACCGGGCCATGTGGGTGTCTATGCAGGAAACGGAATGGCCATCGAAGTGACATGCAAATGGAATGCGACAGACACTACCCACCTTGTGGGCGGTATTCAGGAATTGCCTCTGGAAGACGGTGAATGGACACACTGGCTTAAGTGTCCGTACATAAAATATTAATCTTAATGGAACAGATGTAATTTGTAGAAGTCCCTCCAATTAGAACAAACATAAAGAACGAAACGAAAAACTGCCGTTGCAAGGAGTCAGCCCCTGCAGCGGCAGTTTTTCTGTACTTTAATATTCGGATTATTCGGCCACGATTAAATCTTCATCCATCATGGCTCTTACGGTCACCTGTGGGTCTACGGTCTGGCAGATGGCCAGGTTGCACTTCATGCTCATGAGCATGCCGGCCTCGGTACGGTCCCAGCCGTGGGAAACCAGCAGTTCGAACATGGATTCCAGAGCCAGGCGGATAGCTTCATCATAAGTCTTGGCGGATGCAACGATCATAGCCTTGCCGTCCTGATACAGGGTTGGCTGCTTTACGCCGGCGTTCTTGATAACGCTGACACGTACGGTAACTTCGCCGGAGGTTTCCAGTCCGTACTGGAAGACTTCGCCGTCACCCATCAAAGCATGAAGGTCACCCATTGCCAGCAGCGCGCCAGGTGCAGCCACAGGGAAGAGGATTTTGGCGCCCTTCACGATACGGTTGCAGTCCATATTGCCGCCGTGTGCGTCAGGGGTATAGGTGCTGATGCCTTCGCCGGCCGGTGCTACGCCAATCACGCCGATCATTGGTGCGATTGGAATGCGCTTGCCTCCGATTTTGACGAATCCGTCATCGTAATGGAACGCACGGGTCTCGTATTCGCCCGGGATATTGATGAAACCGGCTTCACCGAAGCCGCATCCCATGGCACCCCAGCTGCGGATCTGGATGTCCAGAATTTCCACGCAAAGCGCGTCACCTGGCTCTGCACCTTCCACGTACAGAGGGCCGGTAGCTGGATTGCCTACGTATTTGCCCAGCTTCTTGCCTTCCCAGTCACGGACACCGTCAGGTCCTACTGCGCCATCGAAGCAGTCATTGGTTTCGAAGATGACAGTGTCGCCGTCCTGGCAGTGAGCCACAGGAGGATGTTCACTTGAAAAAGTTGGAATTTTATTGGATCTTGAGATTCTAAGCATAGCAGTTCTCCTTTTTGTAAATCTGTATCCAGTATACACCTCTTTGAGCTTGAATACAATATGTTACTCTGCTATAATGTATGGAGATATGCTCTGTCATTTGGGCTGAAGAGTATAAAAGAAAGGAAAGAATTATGAATACATTTGCAAAAGAAGCTTTAGGTATTTTCCCAACCCCAATTCACCGTCTGCCGAACCTGAGCCGTGAGCTGGGCACCAATGTATGGATTAAGAGAGACGACCTGTGCGGTGTGGCACTGGGCGGAAACAAGGTAAGAAAGCTGGAATATCTGCTGGCTGATGCGAAGGAAAAGGGCTATGACCTGGTTATGACCACCGGTCAGGCACAGAGCAACCATGCTATGCTGACTGCAGCATGTGCACAGCGCATGGGCCTGGACTGCATCCTGGTTCTGAAGGAAAGAGGTATCACTGAACGTAAGGGTAATCAGATCCTGAACTACCTGATGGGTGTAGAAGTACGTTTCGTGGATACTGACAGCTACGACGAAGTATATGAAGAAATGGACAGAATCGCAGAAGAGCTGGGTCGTAAGGTTTACAAGAT
Organism: Anaerovoracaceae bacterium; assembly: GCA_045578745.1. Lineage (GTDB taxonomy): Bacteria > Bacillota > Clostridia > Peptostreptococcales > Anaerovoracaceae > RGIG7179. Next base: position 20,838 of record JAZNKW010000065.1, on the reverse strand, counting down.
TCCTTGCGGTGGTTCCAACGCACTGGGCTCCCTGGGTTATGTGGACTGCATGAAGGAAGTTTCTGAATTTGAGCAGAAGTTCGAACATATCGTATGTGCATGCGGTTCCGGTGGTACTGCAGCAGGCACTATTCTGGGTGCTAAGATGTACATGCCTGAAACTCACGTAATGTGCTCCATGGTAGACAGCGATCCATTTGATGTAATCGTACCTGAACTGATGAAGGAAGCTGTAGAACTGATGGGCGTGGATATGGAAATCCCTGTACCTGACCTGGTAGACATGTGCGGTCCTGGTTATTCCATCCCTTCCGAAGCTGGTAATGAAGCGATTGCTATGATGATGAAGCTGGAAGGCATCCTGCTGGATACCTGCTACACCGGCAAAGCATTCGCAGGCCTGATTCAGCGTGCAAGAGCTGGCGAATACAAGCCTGAAGACAATGTACTGTTCGTACACTCCGGCGGTGCTGGAGGTCTGTTCGCACAGGACTGGGAAAACATGAGCCTGTAATCTGTATTTGGCTATAATACTTAAGAGAACCTCACAGAGGTTCTCTTTTTTAGTTAGTGCTGAATTTTATACATGTTTGTACACACATGTGCATAACAAGGGATTTTGGGATGCGGCAACATGAAATGACGAAAAAATATTAATAAATTGGTAGAAATACACAAAATCCATCTTGATTTTTCTCTGTGGCAGGTATATAATAGCTTCAACAAACATGAATAATATGCATTCGAGGGGATGAATATTCATACTATACTTACGAAATATGGAGAGAGAATCATGGCAGTAAATTTAAAAGGAAAAAGCTTCTTAACACTTATGGATTTTGAACCGAAGGAAATCAGATACCTGCTGGATCTGGCTCACGATCTGAAACAGTATAAGAGAACCGGTACCATTCACCAGGTTCTGAAGGGCAAGACTATCGTCCTGTTATTTGAAAAGACTTCCACACGAACCAGATGCGCATTCGAAGTGGCAGCTATGGAAGAGGGCGCTGGTGTAACCTTCCTGGACAGCAAGAGTTCCCAGATTGGTAAGAAAGAATCCATGGAAGATACAGCCAAGGTTCTCGGCAGATTCTTTGACGGAATTGAATATCGTGGCTATGACCAGTCTGTTGTAGAAGAGCTGGCCAAGCATTCCGGCGTACCTGTATGGAACGGCCTCACTGATGTGGATCATCCGACTCAGATTCTGGCAGACATGCTGACCATTGAAGAACATATAAAGAAACCTCTGGAAGATGTAAAGGTTGTCTTCTCCGGAGATATTAGAAATAACATGTCCTATGCGTGGATGTACGGCTGCGCGAAAATGGGTATGCATTATGTGGCTTACGGTCCGGATGAACTGGCGTCACAGCTGGATCAGGAGATTTTGAAGAAAGTACAGGAAGTGGCTGCAGAAACCGGTGCGACCATTGAAATTTCCAGCAATCCGGAAAGTCTGAAGGGCGCCGACGTAGTATATGCTGATGTTTGGGCATCCATGGGTGAAGAAGCGGAAATTCCGGAAAGAGTAAAGCTGCTGACACCATTTAAGGTAACAACCGAACTGATGGAATCCACAGGAAATCCGGCATGTCTGTTCATGCACTGCCTGCCTGCATTCCATGACTTTGAAACTACCATGGCCAAGGAACAGCTGGCACTGGGCTACGACATCCGTGAAGTGACCGATGAAGTTTTCAGAAGCAAGAATTCCGTAGTATTTGATGAAGCGGAAAACAGAATGCATACCATCAAGGCAGTTCTGGTAGCAACCATCGGCTGATACGGTATTAATTGAAAATATAAAAAAGCTCCCTCGAAAGGGAGCTTTTAAAATGCTTTTTATTAGTCAGTGTAGTTATCGAAGTAACCCTGAATGTAGATGAATGGAGTACCCTTGTCACCGGAACCGGAAGTCAGGTCGCACAGGGAGCCCAGCAGGTCGGTCAGCTTACGAGGAGTAGTACCTTCAGTAACCATCTGGCCGGTCAGGTCAGCATCCTTGCTCTTGATAGCTTCTTCGATTGCCTTCTTCAGTTCGTCGCCTCTCAGGTCTGCGAATTCGTTGTCTGCCAGATACTTCAGCTTCAGTTCGTTAGGCTGTCCAACCAAGCCGCTGGTGTAACCAGGGGATACAACAGGGTCAGCCAGTTCCCAAATCTTGCCTACAGGGTCCTTGAATGCGCCGTCGCCGTAAATCATAACTTCTACCACCTTGCCTGTTCTGGCCTTGATTTCTTCCTGTACGGAATCTACGAAAGCCTGGCAGTTGGTAGGGAACAGCTTGATGGAGTTTTCAGTTGCCTTGTTGGAACCCAGAATACCGTAGTCAGGGTTGCAGCCGGAACCGTCAACTGGAGCGTTCAGCAGATCGTCCATACCTAAAACAACGTCAGCGCCTGCAGCCTTAATCAGTCTCTTGCTTCTTGCTCTGGTGTGGATGTCTGCGCAGATTACGTTCTTTGCATATTCCACGATTCTTCTAGGGTTGTTGCAGAAGATGATTTCAGCTTCTGCGCCTTCCTCTTCAATCAGGCCCTTATAGTAGTTTACATAGTCGATGCCGGTGAAGGTGTGGCAGGACTTGCCGAACTTTTCTTCGAATTCAGCCTGAGTCAGCAGATCCGTGTATGGATCTACGCCAGCTTCATCCAGCAGGTCCATATCCAGCAGGTGGTTGCCCACTTCGTCGCTTGGATAGCTGAGCATTACAACTACCTTCTTGCTGCCTCTTGCGATACCGCGCAGGCAGATTGCGAAACGGTTTCTGCTCAGAATCGGGAATACAACACCAACGGTTTCGCCGCCCAGCTTAGCCTTTACGTCAGCTGCCAGCTGGTCAGTGGTTGCGTAGTTAGCCTGTGCACGTGCCAGGATGGACTCAGTTACTGCCAGAACGTCCTTCTGACCGATTTCGAAGTCGCCCTTATTCACGCACTCCATCAGGGTGTCAACAAGGATTGTCTTCAGGTCGTCGCCTTCCTTGATGATAGGAGCACGAAGACCTCTAGAAATTGTACCAATTCTTCTTTCCATAATATGAACCTCTCTGTTCTGTAAATATATATATCTTTTTTGATAAAAGCTTTATAAGCTAGTATACACTTAATTGTTTTCTTCCATTCTCTGGACCGCAATCCGGTCACAGATCCGGTTGATTCCAATCGCTGCCCCGATTCCTGCTGCGATACAGACTGCACAGACTGCGATTTCAGCTCCCCCTGCAAAATCTCCAGGCACGATGGCCACGGTGGTAGCAAGGACGATGCCTAAAATGATGTGGCTGGCCAGAGAATAATGTCTGGCGAAGAGGCTGTTCATCGCTTTCGATAAGGTGAGGACGATGATGCAGGCTCCGATTCCCATTGGAATCAGTACACTGAAATCCAGCCGGGCCATACCTGCCAGCATTGGCTGGTAGAGGCCGAAGAAAATCAGCATGGAAGAGGATGACAGTCCGGGAACCACAATGGAGAGGCCCCAGGCAACACCGCAGATTCCGTACCAGAAGGTGTTCGGCGTGATGTTCATGGAGATTCCTGTCTTCAGGAACATGAGGAACACCAGGAATACTGCAAAACTGCCAATCATGGACGGCACTGATGCGGACGTTCTTCCCTGCTGCCCTGCGTCCTTCCAGAGTCCCGGAATCATACCGACAATCAGACCGATAAAGACGCAGACTGCAGCTTTCGCATTTCTTTCCATGAAAACACTGACTGCACCGGCACTTCCCAGAAAACCAAGGCCGACGCCGATGGCTACAGGAATAATCAGCTTCCAGTGATATTTCAGATTGGTGAGCGGGTTGGAAAGCACTTCGATCACCGGCTTGTACAGGCCGAATATGACGCAGAGCACACCGCCGCTGATACCGGGAAGGATTCCTCCCACACCGATAATGGCACCCTGCAGAATCAGCAGGAGCAGCCGGTTTCTGTTTCCGCGGCCTGGCTTGTTTCTGTCTTTACGAACTTCTTCCATCATGCCCGAAAACACCTCTTTTCATCAATCAAAAATAACCACACTATATTATACTCCATATAACGGTACTGTGCAAGATTTTATTGCATATTCCTTTTGAAAAAAAGGTAAAAAAAGAGATTAAATGGATAAAAATTACAGTGCACTTGTGACAAAACACAAAAAATACCAGAAATGCTGATGGATTTTGTTGACATGAAACTGTATTGGTACTATAATGGAGTAAACCGATGAGGAAGAGCAAGTAATCTTTATTCAGCTTTTCACAGCGAGCCGCAGGCGGTGGGAGTGCGGTATGAGCCATAAGGACGAATGGGCTTCTGAGGGCGACCTGAACCCCGGGCTGCGGATTTTGCGGGAAGGGCAAGTAGGGAAGACGGAGTAACTCCTCCGTGAAGAAAGAGCTGCATATGACAGTATGCGATGAGTAGGGCGCAGAAAGCGTCAAGCCGGGTGGCACCGCAGGTTGAATTGACATCCTGTCCCAGCGAATTGCGGGACAGGATTTTATGTTTTTTGTCCCCGTACTCATTGAAAAGAAACATGGAGGAAAAAGAAATGTCAGAACAGAAAATCCCTTACAAAATCTACTTATCCGAAGACGAGATGCCGAAGTACTGGTACAATCTGCGCGGCGATATGAAGGTGAAGCCGGAACCTCTGCTGAATCCGGACACCGGAAAGCCAATGACTCATGAAGAACTGAGCGTGGTCTTCTGCGACGAACTGGCAGCACAGGAACTGGATGAGGATAATGCATATATTGAAATTCCGCAGGAAATCCGCGACTTCTATAAGATGTACCGCCCTGCACCGCTGGTACGTGCATACTGCCTGGAAGAAAAACTGCAGACTCCTGCTAAAATCTATTATAAATTCGAAGGCAACAACACTTCCGGCAGCCATAAGCTGAATTCCGCCATCGCTCAGGCTTACTACGCCAAGAAGCAGGGGCTGAAGGGCGTTACCACCGAAACCGGTGCCGGTCAGTGGGGGACTGCTCTGTCCATGGCCTGCAGTTATTTCGGCCTTGACTGCAAAGTATATATGGTTAAGGTTTCGTACGAACAGAAACCATTCCGCCGTGAGGTTATGAGAACCTACGGTGCATCTGTAACACCGTCTCCATCCATGGATACGGAAATCGGCAGAAAAATTCTGGAAGAACATCCTGGAACTACAGGTTCCCTGGGGTGTGCCATCTCTGAAGCCGTGGAAGTTGCAACTCATACGGAAGGTTACCGTTACGTGCTGGGCAGCGTGCTGAATCAGGTAATGCTTCACCAGTCTATTATCGGTCTGGAAACCAAGGCTGCTCTGGACAAGTATGGCATCAAGCCTGACATCATTATCGGCTGTGCCGGCGGCGGCTCCAACCTGGGAGGTCTGGTGGGTCCGTTTGTAGGTGAAATGATCCGTGGCGAAGCTGACTATCAGATTATCGCGGTAGAACCTGCATCCTGCCCAAGCTTCACCAGAGGACAGTTCAAGTATGACTACTGTGATACCGGTATGATTTGTCCGCTGGCCAAAATGTATACCCTGGGCAACGGTTTCATCCCTGCATCCACCCACTCCGGAGGACTTCGTTTCCACGGCATGAGCCCGATTCTGTCCCAGATTTATCATGACGGCTATATGGAAGCACGTGCCGTACAGCAGACAGAAGTCTTCGCAGCAGCACAGGAATTCGCCAGAGTGGAAGGTATCCTGCCTGCGCCGGAATCCAGCCATGCCATCAAGGTGGCCATTGATGAAGCTATGAAGTGCAAGGAAACCGGCGAAGAAAAGACCATCGTCTTCGGCCTCACCGGCACAGGCTACTTCGATATGTATGCATACCAGAAGTTCAATGACGGCATCATGACTGACTACCTGCCGACCGAAGAAGAACTTGCAAAGGGCTTCTCTTACATCCCTGACATTCCGCAGAATCGCGAATAGACGATACGACTGAAAACGGCTCTCTTCGGGCCGTTTTTTGTGTGTGATTTTGCAGAATTTGTCGAAATATGTCGGCCTATTTTGCAGAGAATGTCATGTTCCGTCCCCTCTGCATAGTCTATACTGAAATAAAGAATTCAACTGGAGTTTTAATGCAGCCAGTGGCTGCGGAAAGGATAGATTATGCTGGAATTGATATTGGTTCTTTTGGGCGCGTGGGTGCTGTGGGGCATTATTAAACTTATGGCGGTGGCCTCCTGGGGGCTGCTGAAACTGCTGGGCATCGTGCTTTCTGTCATCGCATTCCCGATTCTCTTTATCGGTGTGCTGGTGGTTGGTGTAGGTACCTACCTGTTCCTGCCGCTGCTGCTGGTGGGTCTGGCTTTTGGGTGCCTGAGGAAGGCGTAGCAAAATATGAAGTGTCAGATCTTCTGAAATAGCCGTGCCCGCATCAGCAGATGAATCATCTTTAAAGTGTCGGGTACTCGAAAGTTTCTTATTCAGCGTGTTTCGAGTACCTTACGGTTGTATTTTCCGGTCTATGCATGCTTTTATTCGAAATATTCATGAGAAAGCGGTCCGTACCTTACATTGTATTTCGGATATGACCCGTAAAACTGATTCTGAGGGCGGTTTAGCCTGTCAATGGGTACGCGTTTTAAATTTAATTTACGAAAAACGCGTACTTTTTCGTTGCAGAAACTTGAACTGTAAAAGATTCCGTGAATGATAATGCATATTTTCTGCGAATATTGGATATTCGACTTATTTCGACAAACGGGCATATAAAAACAAAAATAAGAGGTGAAGGTCATCCGTGTGGATGCCTTCACCTCTTTTCGTAAACAAACTATTTACCGCGAATGGTCTGAATACACTTTTCAAAATCTTCTTTACCCCAGATTGCAGGTACCGGATACAGCGGGTTGGCTTCTTTGGAAGCCCACTTGATGATCTGCGGGATGTCTTCGTCTTTAATCACATCCAGGTGTTCCGGGATGTTCATCTTTGCCTTCAGCTGCTCGATCCAGGTGAGGAAAGCTTCTGCCTTTTCGGCATCGCTCTTACCAGTCATGCCGCAGACTTCTGCCAGACGGGCCAGACGTTCATGGGCAGCAGGTCCGAACTGACGCATAACGTGCGGCAGGATGACGGACATGGCTAAGCCGTGCGGAGTTCCGTAGAGACCGCCCAGGGTGTGGCCCAGTGCATGTACATAACCAACACAGCCACGGGTGAAGGCACGGCCTGCATAGAAGGCTGCTTTCTGCATGTTTTGACGGGCTTCGATATTATCGCCGTCACAGTAAGCCTGATACAGATTGTGGTAGATGAGGCGGACTGCATCTTCAGCCAGTTTCTTTTCCAGCTTGCTGTTGTAGGTGTTGTTGGTGTAAGATTCCACCGCGTGGCAAAGGGCGTCCATGCCGGTGGTGGAGGTTACATGAGGCGGCAGGCCTGTGGTCAGCTGCGGGTCGAGAACCGCAAACTTCGGCATCAGGCTGGTGTCGTTCATGGATGCCTTGTGGTGGGTTTTCGAATCGGTGATAACTGCCGCAACGGTGGTTTCGGAGCCGGTACCTGCAGTGGTCGGCACAGCAAAAATCGTTGGAATCCGGTGCAGCACGCGGAACAGACCCTGGAGCTTGTCGACCGGTTTCTTCTTTACGAGAACCGCGCCGATGCCCTTACAGCAGTCCATCGGAGAACCGCCGCCAAAGGCGATGAAGGCCTGACAGCCGTTCTCTTTAAACATCTTCACACCTTCTGCCACGTTGATGTCGGTCGGATTTGGCTGTACGCCGTCATACACTACGTATTCCACGCCAGCTTCCGCCATGGCTTCGAAGAGGGAATCCAGCAGACCCAGGCTGATTAGAACTTTATCTGTAACCACCAGAACTTTGGTGAATCCTTTTTCCTTAATGAGGGAAGGCAGCTGGCGGATGGAGCCGGCGCCTTCCAGTGTCTTCGGCATGCCCCACGGAATCACATACATCCCGATTTTAAATACACCCTGATATACTCTGCAAAACGCTTTATACATAACGCACCTCCTTAAAATGTAATTGCGCCGATTGGGCAGACTTTGCTGCAGATGCCGCAGCCGATGCAGGCGTCCTCTTTATGGAAAATGAGCTGTGCCACCGTATGAATGTCGCCGTGGAACTTGGGACCTTCGATTTCCAGGCAGTCCTTCGGACAGTTTTCCACGCAGACAGAACATCCGGCACAGGCTTCTTTATCAATCATCGGTTTTTTCCACTGGTCTTTCGGAACCTTGCTGCACGGCATGCCGGATGGATCTTCGACCGCGCTCTTCGGACAGACTTTGCCGCAGACGCCGCATTCGATGCAAAGGTCCGCGTCGATTGCATGCTGCTCTCTCAATGTACCTGTGATGGCACCCACCGGGCAGTTTTTCGCACAGATGGTGCAGCCGATGCAGTTGTCAGTAATTTTATATGCCATAATTTCACTTCCTTTGCGTATGTAATCAGCCGCCGCCGGACGGCGCCAGAAGCACCAGTTCATCGCCGTCGCTGAGTCTGGTATTGATGCCGACTTTCTTTCCGTTCACCGCAAAATTGCAGTGGCGGAATTCCTTCTCCGGTGTGCCGGTGGCCAGTGCCAGAAGGCGGCAGGCATCTTTGATGCTGTCGGTGTAGGCTTCCATCTGCCCCAGGCCGCACTTGAGGCGGAGGGTTCCGTAAATTTTAATGGTTACCATCTTCCTGCACCTCCTTCGCAGTGCTGCCGGCTGCGGCCGTGCTTTCATTTTCCGGGCCTTCCCAGAGGGACGGACGCGGTGTCATCTTCGCCACAGCCAGGTTATCCAGCTTCAGTTTCTTCAGAATTTTATCCTTCGGCAGCCCGTTCTGGTCGAAACCGCGGGCGTCGTAGTATACTTTCTTCATCTTTTCCAGCGGCACCTTCGTCCGTTCATCTCCTTCCACCTGCGGCGTATCGGTGAACCGCTTCGGCAGCTTGTCGTCTGCTGCGGTGATGCCCAGTTTGGTGTTAATGAGACGTTCCAGCACGTAGCCGCGCTTGCCGGCTTTGATATAAGTGCCGAACTTCATGTTCATGCCGGTGGCCAGTTCTATGGCTTTGCTCTGATTGAAGATGATTGGCAGGTGGATGCAGGCGATTTCCGGATATTTGTTGATGATACGCATCACGGGTCCGGCACATGGCAGGATCTTGTTTACTGCTTTCGTCCAGAAGGCCTGCGGGTATTTCAGCAGGAAGAACGGGAAGAAGGCGTAGGATGTGAAGAGGCACTGACCGGTGGCCGAGATGCATTCCATCAGGTCCTGGAAAATTACAGTTCCGTCAGCCTTGGCGTGCGGTGTCTGTGCGTCCATGGACAGCCCCAGACCTTCCATGATGACCATGTAGCCGCCGTTCAGGTGGCAGCCGCCCCGGTTAGAGGTAGCGTAGCCCAGACCCAGACCCACAGCCCGGCGCGGTTCGTACGCAGCCAGTTCCATGCCCTTGGCGTGGACCGCAAAATCTTTGCCGCCGTACTTTTCGGACAGCCAGCGGGAGCCTTCTGCCAGCTCATCGCCGATGCCTCTGCGGTGTGCAATATCGTCCCAGATCTGGGAAATGGAATCTGTCAGACCGAATTCCAGTCCGTTGTCCCACAGGCCCTGTTCGTTTGCCTCCATGGCGTAGGACAGGGTATTGGCTGCAGAGATGGTGTCCATGCCCAGCTCATCCAGCTCATAGTTCCATTTGAAAATCAGCTCGATGTCGTTGTTCAGGATGCCGCCGCCCATCAGACCCAGGGTTTCCAGTTCGGGACCCTTTACTGGCCGGCCGTTGACTTCCACGGTACGTGCACACTTGATCGGACAGGTGAGGCAGCCTTTGTTTACGATGTTATATTTTTCAGCCAGGGTTTCGCCGTTGACTTTTTCGTAGTCTTCGTACTGGCCGTATTTATAGTTTTTCGTGGACAGCTGGCCGTTGAACTGCATGGCAGATACCAGGCCTGCAGTACCCAGCCGCGGCATCTGGTCGCCGGTGAGCGGATGGCCGTGAAGGTACTTAAACCACTTCTGATTCAGTTTCAGCATTTTTTCCGGATGTTTGGCCTGAACCGTTTTATTGCCGCTGACGGTGACTGCCTTCAGGTTCTTGCTGCCCATGACGGCACCTACACCGCCCCGGCCGGCCAGTCTCTCGTTGCTGACAACCGATGCGTAGCGGACCAGGTTTTCGCCGGCAGGACCGATGACAATCTTACCGTTCTTCACCTTGCGGCCATTTGCCTGTTCTGACAGCTTTTCGTCCAGATGTTCCTGCACGTGACCGGTGAGCATGCCCCACATATTGTCTGCTTCGTGCAGCTGGAAGGTATCATTGTGGATTGCAAGCCAGACCGGTTTTTCGCTGCGGCCTGCGATAATCAGGGCATCGTAACCGGCTTTTTTTAGGTAATATCCAAAGTTTCCGCCGCAGTTGGAGGATGTGAGAATCCCGGTCAGCGGGGAAATGGTGGAAATATTGAAACGGCTGGAGCTGGGTGCACCGGTTCCGGTCAGCGGACCGGTGGTGATTACCAGCAGATTGGATGGGTCCAGCGGACTTTTGATTTCTGTCAGGTGGTCGCTGATGATTTTCGCAGCCATGGTCTTGCCGCCGATGAACAGTTTCCTCTCCTCATCGGACCATGGATATTCGCTTTTTCGGCCGGTGGTCAGATCCACCAGGGCAACCTTGCCCATATAGCCTCCATAATTTGTGGACATTGTTTGTACTCCTTTCGCGGGATATACATTTTTTCATATATATTTTACCACTTTACCGCAAAGATTACCACCCCGTTCATTCATGTATACATGGAAGACGGCAGACTTTGCGTTCTAACTGTCACGGAGAATCCATAAAATGAGGTGTTAAGGAGGTACTGTCATGGCTGAATTTGATAATCTGCTGGTAAACGGCTATGCCTATCCGTCCATCAGTCAGGAAACGCTGGCATGGTGGCTGCCCCGGCTCACATGGGTTTCCGCTTTCAGTTACGGATTTACAGCGGATGGGAATCTGATTGATCTGGACGATGAGAATATCATACAGCCCGCCCGGGAAGCCGGCGTGGGAACCCTTATGGTGCTGACACCTCTGGACGAAAACGGTGCCTTCAATGACCGGACGGCAGTGGCGGTATTCGGCAATCCGGCAGCACTGGACAATCTGATTGCTTCCATCCTGCAAAACATCCAGTCCAAAGGCCTTTCGGGCATTGATTTTGACTTTGAATATCTTCCGGCGGAGTACGCCGATGATTATGTGAATCTGGTGCGCCGGACAAGAGAGCGTCTGGCCCCCCTGGGATATACCGTGACGGTGGCTCTGGCCCCAAAGGTCAGTGCCAACCAGCCGGGACTGTTATATCAGGGACATGACTACCGCGGCATGGGTGCGGTGGTAGATTACTGCCTGATTATGACTTACGAATGGGGTTATACCTATGGTGAGCCCCAGCCTGTATCGCCTATCGCCAATGTGCGGAGGGTGCTGGAATATGCAGTCACCGAAATTCCGCCGGAGAAGATTTTGATGGGGCTGAATAACTACGGCTATGACTGGACACTGCCTTTCGTGCAGGGGGAATCCAGGGCGGAGAAGCTGACCAACTACCAGGCGGAAGCAAGGGCGGAATATTATGGGGTTCCGGTGCAGTGGGATGAAATTGCCATGGCACCCTTTTTCCGTTATACGGATCCGGCGGGACGGGAGCATGTCGTCTGGTTTGAGAATGAAAACAGCTGGCGGGCGCGGCTGGCTCTGGCAGGAGAGCTTGGTCTTGCGGGTGTTGGAATCTGGAACATTATGTATGTGTTTTATGGTGGGATTTAAAGAGATTTCGGGCGGAATGTATAGAATTATGGCGAAAAAGTTGTATAATGGATAAGAGACGGCAGTGCTTGCTGCCCGAAGCAGAGTGTATAGAATGTATGGGTGAAAAAATGAAAACACATGATAAGAAAATTTATGTTGGCCTTTTCGGGCTGATTCTCTTTGTCCTGATCGGGTATGTCCTGGCGTGTCCGGAAATGCTGGAAACTGTGGCAGAGGGCAATGGCTATGATGGCAGAACCGCAATGATTGTACTTGGTGCGCTTGTCTGGGCCATCGTCTGGTGGGCCGGTTCTGTGGTGCCGGACTGGTGTACTGCACTGCTGCTGCAATGTATCTGGATTGCAGCAGCGGGACTGGAATTCTCCATGGTATTCGGAGCATTCGCCAAGAGTACGGTATGGCTGCTTGTGGGCACTTTCTGTCTGGCAGGTGCCATTACGAAAACAGGGCTGCTGAGGAGAATTTCTCTGAAACTGATGCAGTTCTTCCCATCGACATACAGAGGGCAGGTCTCCGCCATGCTCTGTGTGGGGACGGTCTGCGGGCCGCTGATGCCGAGCAGCACGGCGAAGGGTCTTCTGGGCGGAAAGCTGGCGAAAACCAGTGCGGACTTAATGGGCTATGAAAAGAATTCTCAGGGACGAAGCGGTCTGTTTGTGGCAGCCTGGAGCGGGTTTGGCCTTCTGGCGCCCATGTTCCTCAGTGCCAGCTTTCTGTCTTACAGTATGATAGGATGTCTGCCGGAAGAATATGGACAGGTTTCCTGGATGCAGTGGCTGATTGCCATGGTGCCATGGGGGATTATCGTGTTTGCCGGCATGTGGCTGACAGCGGCAGTTCTGTACCGTCCGGATGCGGAAAAGTCTTTTTCTAAAGATCACATCTGCGGACTGTACAGAGACCTGGGGAAGATGCAGACGCCGGAGAAGCTGACCGGTCTGATTCTGGCGGTATGTCTGGTATTCTGGATTCTGGAGCGGACCACGGGAATCAGTGCGGGGATTGTGTCCCTGGTGGGGGGCATGTTTTGTTTCGTCCTTGGAATTCTGAAAAAAAGGAGCTGGCAGATTGTGTTCCGTGGGGATTCGTACTGTTTGTGGGCGTAGTTCTCAATCTGGGAGATGTGCTGACGAAAACCGGAATCAGCGGCTGGATTCTGCAGATGCTGGGGCCGGTACTTCTGACGCTGGAGAGCAAAATAGTACTGATCTGTGTTGTCGTTGCTGTTACGGTGCTGCTGCGTTTCGTTCTGGCCTCCCAGACGGCGGTTATCACCCTTCTGGTTGGTGTCCTGGCACCAATAGCTATGGAACTGCAGATGAATCCATTTATTATCGGTCTGGTTGTCTATGCAAATGTGGCGGTCTGGGTTGCCTTTTATCAGAATCCGACTTACCTTGCATCGCTGCAGGGGATGGAAGGAACCATCGAACATCAGAACACGGTAAAAGCGGGAATTCTGTATATTCTGATTTCCGCTGCGGCCTGTCTGATCTCCGTTCCTTACTGGGGCATGCTGGGTTATATGTAGAAAAGGAGATGTACAGGTTTTGCGGAATCAATCACAGTTTACAGAGGGGAAAATTTTAGGGAAGCTGCTCCGCTTCGCGGTGCCGGTGCTGCTGGCCATGTGTCTGCAGTCCATGTACGGGGCAGTGGATTTGCTCATCGTAGGGCAGTTCAGCACGGCGGCCAATGTATCTGCCGTATCCACCGGAAGCCAGCTGATGCATACGGTTACCGCAGTCTTAACGGCCATGGCCATGGGGACAACCATCATGCTGGGACAGGCTCTTGGAGCCGGAAAGAAACGGCAGGCCGGACAGATCATCGGAAACAGCATAACCCTCTTTGCACTCATTGCAGCCGGCATGACGGCAGTGATGCTGGTGTTTGCAGAACAGGCTGCCGCTCTGCTTCATGCACCGGAAGAGGCCTTTGATGCTACGGTGAGATATATCCGGATCTGTTCTGCAGGGGCCGTGTTTATTGTGGCATATAACGTTCTGGGCAGTATTTTCCGCGGTCTGGGGGATTCGAAAACACCGCTGATGACGGTGGGATTTGCCTGCGTGTTTAATATTATCGGTGACCTGCTGTTTGTGGCGGTGCTTGATATGGCTGCAGCCGGAGCGGCCCTGGCCACCGTGCTGGCGCAGGCATTCAGCGTGGTGCTCTGCCTTGCTGTCCTGAAACGCAGAGGCGGCCTGCCGGTGCAGTTTGAAAAGAAGCATCTGCGGATGCGGCGCCGGATCGGAGGGCATGTGGTGAAACTGGGGTTCCCTGTAGCCCTGCAGGAGGGACTGGTTGGGATGTCCTTCCTGGTCATCGCAGCCATCGTAAACAGCCTGGGGGTTATTCCTTCTGCCGGCGTAGGGGTTGCAGAGAAGGTGTGCAGCTTTATCATGCTGGTGCCATCGTCTTTCTCCCAGTCACTTTCTGCGTTCGTGGCACAGAACATCGGAGCGGGCAAACCGGATCGTGCGCGGAAAGCCATGGCCTGCGGCATGGGGGCATCTCTGGCAGTTGGTATCGTCATGTTCAGCATCACCTTCTTCCGCGGAGACCTGCTGGCGGGGATTTTCTCTTCGGATCATGCGGTGGTAATGGCTGGATTCGAGTATCTGAAGTCCTATGCCATCGATACGCTGCTGGTGGCGTTTCTCTTCTGCTTTATCGGCTATTTCAACGGCTGTGGGCATACCACACTGGTGATGGTGCAGGGAATCGTGGGTGCCTTCTGTGTCCGTATTCCGGTGTCCTTCCTCATGAGCCGCCTGGAACCGGTTTCTCTGTTCAAAATCGGCCTGGCCACACCGTGCTCCACCATCGTCCAGATTTTCATCTGCGGGGCGTATTTCCTGCTGATGTTTCGCAGGGAACAAAAAAAGCAAAAAGAAAGGGTGCAATGAGCACCCTTTTTTCAATATCTGAAATGTTTAGATTTCGAAGTTTGCGCTTACCTGCATTTCGCCGTCTTTCAGCATGCATTTGCCCATTGCATATACAGAACTGATGCCGAGATCTGCATCCAGTAAAACGATATCTGCGTCAGAACCTGCAGCCAGTACACCCTTGGCCGGATACAGCTTCAGTGCCTTTGCCACGTTTTCGGTAGCAGGTTTGATGGCTTTTTCCAGCGGGCAGTTGTGCATTTCCACCATTGCCTTGATGGTTTCGTGGAGTGCGCTGATGCTTGCTGCAGCAATGCCGATCATTTCGTTCTTTTCGTTCCATACAGGCAGGCTTCCGTTGCTGTCGGTGCTCAGTGTCATCAGGCCTTCCGGTACTTCATCCAGTGCCTTGCAAAGCAGGCCGGAACGGTTGTACATATCTTCCGGATCGCAGGTGAAGTCTACGTAGCCGCCCATTTCTGCGAACTTCAGTGCGTGTTCGTACTTCGGTGCCAGGTGGGTCGGACGGAAGTTTGCAATTGGAATTTCAGAGTTTTCAAGCGCTTCAAAAACAATACCCAGAGGATTCTTGCCGCTTCCGGTGTGCAGGTGTACTACGCCTGGTTTGCCGGAGAGCATACCTGCAACGCGGGCATCAGAAGCCAGCTTGATCAGGGATTCGGTGGTCATGTTGGCAGAACGGTGGTCTGCAATGGCAATCTTCACACCGATGATTTCGTCTACGAATACGATGTCATCCAGCACACTGCCTGTGAGGGTAGGGGATGGATAATTGTAGTTGCCGGTCAGACAGTAAGCAGTCAGACCGAATTCTTTCAGAGCCTTGGTCTTGGCAACCAGATTTTTTACGCTTCTGGTAGTGCCGTCAGTGCCCAGCAGACCAACGATGGTGGTAACACCGGCTTTTACAGGTTCGCTGAACTTTAATGGAGGAACCTGGGTAATGAAGCTGCCTTCGCCGCCGCCGCCGCACACGTGAACATGCTGGTCAATGTAGCCTGGAATGGCGGTCATGCCTTTGCCGTCGGTAACGGTCATGCCGTCAAAACAGCAGTCGATATGGTCAGCAATCTGTTCGATTTTTTTATCTGCAATCAGAATTTCACTCAGTTTCCATTCTCCATCGCGGAACACTTTTACATTTTTTATTAACTGGATCATCGTTATATGTCCTCCTTGCCGCATATTGCCTTTATTAATATCTTAATGAATATAATATAGCATAAAAAACGCATGAATGGAGAAAAAATTGACGAATTGCTAAGAAACTGCAAAAAGAATTGCCAGTCCTGGGGAAATGTAATATAGTGAAAGCAGGATACAGCCGGCAGATAAGATTTTGCCGGACGGAAGGAGGCCATAAGAATGCGGGAGTTTACAGCACAGGAAGTTTATGATGCCCTGGCGGCAGAGTTCCGCCCGTGGGAGTGTACGGAAGTTTTTGATACCATCGGTCTGCAGTACCATAACACCGATATAATCAGAAAGGTTTATACAGCAGCATTCGCATCGGCAGAAGTGCTGGATCAGCTGGAGCAGAGAGGGGCTTCTGACTGCCTGCTTTTTACTCATCATCCGGTACCGCAGAAAGAAGATTTGATGAAGGAATATCCGCCTATTCCTCGTAATCTGGTGGAACGGCTGGCGGCAAACAGGATTACCCTGTTCACCTACCATATACCTCTGGACCGGATTGGACCATGGTCGGTAGGTATCAACCTGGCCAAAGCCATTGGTGTGACTCCTGAAGAGGAATTCTATGAGCAGAACCAGGTGAACATGGGGCTCATCTGCAGCGGTCCGTACGAAACCGTAGCAGAGCTGGCTGAGGCAATCCGCGGAGCGCTCGGTCATGACGTCAAAATCTATCCATACGGCGATGAGAAGCTCCCGGGAGGCCGTATGGCCCTCATGGGCGGCGGCGCCAGCAATCCTGCCATATATGCAGAACTGCGCAGAAAGGGTATCAATGTATTCTTTACCGGTATGACAACCCCGGAAGTACCGTGGATTGCCCGTATTCATGAAGCGGCAAGGGCGGCCGGCGTGACCCTGATTGGAGGCTGTCATTATTCCACAGAAAAGTATGCACCTATGGCCATGGTGAAGTTCTTCGAAGGGATGGGAATGGAAGCTGAGTTCATTGAAGAAACGCCGCATCTTAGTGAAATGTAATCAGGGAAGAAATGCAGGAGGGGATACATATGGAGACGGAAGCTTCAAGGGGAATTTCTGCCTTCAGCACCCTTCTGGATGTAAATGATGAAAATCAGGAGCTGATGCACGGGGAACCTTTTAATACTGCATCACCGAAGGTGACCATCAGTTTTTCAACAAGCGGAGGAATTTCCAGGGAAGAGTACTATGATGAGCTTCCGCTGAAGGTGGACGGCAGTATGAGCGGCAATTACTGCAAGTGGATGTATGATCTGCCGCAGATGCCGCAGCGGGAACTGTCCATGCTGCCATCGGCTGAAGTCACAAATCTGGACGATGTTCTGGCAATGGAGCTGCAGCATACAGCTGTGGTAAATACCGGAATTTTTCAGAAAGAAGAACTGGATACCGGACGTATCCGGATAGAATTTCCAGACATACCGACTTTGGAATCTGACAAATAAAAAGCACTTTTCACAGCCCTTTTCCTTGACGGAAAAGGGCTGTTATAATATAATCTTAGTAAGAATGTATATACGCATTTAGATGTAAATACGAGGCCCGGCGTGACTGACGGAAGTATTGTGGAGCACCACGGAGGAACACGGGTTATATTAAAGTCGACCGTCTGGGCAGTTCTCCTATAACCAAGGGATTGAACTGTCCTTTTTTCTTACAGGAGCCGCGGCCGGCCCCTGTTAAAGTGAGTAAAATGGAGGAAAGAGATGAAGAAAATCGGAATCATCATGGGAAGCGACAGCGATCTTCCTGTAGTAGAAAAAGCGTTTGCGGTGCTGGAAGAGTTCGGTGTACCTTTCGAAGTACGCGTACTGTCTGCACACAGAACACCAGCAGAAGCTGCAGATTTTGCAAAGAATGCCAAGGCTAACGGCATGGCAGCTATCATCGCAGCAGCAGGCATGGCGGCTCACCTGGCAGGTGCCATGGCAGCCAACACCACTCTGCCGGTTATCGGTATCCCTGTAAAGTCCTCCGTTCTGGATGGTATGGATGCTCTGCTGTCAACCGTACAGATGCCAAGCGGCATGCCGGTTGCAACCGTAGCAATCAATGGTGCTGCCAATGCAGCTCTGCTGGCGGTGCAGATTCTGGCAGTGGAAAATGAAGAACTGGCTGAAAAGCTGGTTGCTTACAGAAAGAAAGCTTCCGATAAGGTTCTGGCTAAGAACGCAGAAATCGAAGCAAAGTACAACGGTTAATTAATTCGAATTTATAATAAAGCATTTTTTGAAAGAGAGGAAATAGAACAATGAAAAGTCAGAGTGAAAGCTATAAGGCAGCAGGCGTAGATATTACCGCGGGTTACAAGGCAGTGGAACTGATGAAGGAACACATCGCAAGAACCCTGACCGGTAAGGAACTGTCCGGCATCGGCGGCTTCGGCGGTCTGGTGGAACTGGACATGACCGGCATCACCAAGCCGGTTCTGGTAAGCGGTACGGATGGTGTAGGTACCAAGCTGAAGATTGCCTTCCTGATGGATAAGCATGATACAGTAGGTATCGACTGTGTAGCAATGTGTGTAAATGACATCATCTGCTGCGGTGCGAAGCCATTACTGTTCCTGGACTACATTGCATGCGGAAAGAACTTCCCTGAAAAGATCGCTCAGCTGGTAGCTGGTGTTGCAGAAGGCTGTGTACAGTCCGGCGCATCCCTGACCGGCGGCGAAACTGCAGAAATGCCTGGTTTCTACCCTGAAGACGAATACGACCTGGCTGGTTTCGCAGTGGGCGTAGTTGATAAAGATAAGATCCTGGACAACAACAAGGTTGCAGAAGGCGACGTAATCATCGCTCTGCCTTCCAGCGGTGTTCACTCCAACGGTTTCTCCCTGGTTCGTAAGGTATTCGACGTGGAAAACGCGGACCTGAAGGCTCCTGTAGAAGCTCTGGGCGGTGCATCCTTGGGTGAAACACTGCTGACTCCAACCAAGATTTACGTTAAGCCTGTTCTGGCTCTGCTGGAAGAAGTGGAAGTTAAGGCTATCTCCCACATCACCGGCGGCGGTTTCTACGAAAACATTCCTAGATCCCTGCCAGAAGGTTTCTCTGCGAAGATCAAGAAGGACGATGTAAAGGTTCTGCCTATCTTCAAGTATCTGATGGAAACCGGCAACATTCCTGAAAGAGATATGTACAACACTTACAACATGGGTGTGGGCATGTCCATCGTAGTTGCTGCAGACCAGGCTGAAAAGGCTCTGGAAGTTCTGAAGGCAAACGGCGAAGATGCTTACGTAATCGGTGAAATCGTAAAGGACGAAGCTGGTGTAATCTTATGGTAGAACCACGCAAAGCACGTATTGCGGTTCTGGTTTCCGGCGGCGGCACCAACCTGCAGGCACTGATTGATGCCCAGGGCAAGGTGATCACCGATGGTGAAATCAAGCTGGTTATTGCAAACAACAGCAAGGCTTATGCGCTGGAACGTGCAGCCAATGCCGGCATTGATTCTGCGGTGGTACTGAAGAAGGAACTGGGCAGCCAGGAGGCCTTCGAAGATGCCATCATGGCCAAGCTGGACGAATATGAAATCGATTTCATGATTCTGGCAGGCTTCATGACCATCTTAAGCGAACGTTTTACCAGCCGTTACGAAGAACGCATCATCAACGTACATCCTTCCATGATTCCGAAGTTCTGCGGTGAAGGTTTCTATGGCCTGAAGGTTCATGAAGCCGTACTGGCAGCAGGCGAAAAGATGACCGGTGCAACCGTACATTTTGTAAATGAAATTCCGGACGGCGGCGCCATTATCATGCAGAAGGAAGTGGCAGTGGAACCGGGCGATACTCCGGAAACCCTGCAGAGAAGAGTCATGGAACAGGCGGAATGGATCATCCTGCCGGAAGCAGCCCAGAGACTCAGTGAAAAATTCAGGAAAGAGAGAGCATAACCAATGAACGTATATGAAACCCCATCCTTTAAGCAGGTGGTTGAAAATAATGAATATGTAGGCCGCGGCGTGCTGATCGGCAAGACTCCTGACGGTAAGAAGGCAGTGACTGCTTACTTCATCATGGGCCGTTCCGAAAACAGCAGAAACCGTGTGTTCCGTGCGGAAGACGATGATATCGTAATCTATCCTTTCGATGAATCCAAGGTGGAAGACCCATCCTTGATCATCTACCACCCACTGCGCGTTTATGAAAACAAGCTGGTGGTAACCAACGGTGACCAGACTGATACAATCTGGGAAGGTCTGAAGGAAGGCAAGTGCTTCCGTCAGTCCCTGAAGACCCGCGAATTCGAACCGGACGCTCCAAACTGGACTCCTAGAATCAGCGGCATGATCACCTTCGAAAACGGTGACATGACTTATCAGATGAGCATCCTGAAGAGCGGTGACGCAGAAGGTACTTTCTGCAACCGTTTCACTTATGACTACGGCAGCAAGGCCGGTCTGGGCCATCTGATCCACACCTACATGGGAGACGGCAATCCTCTGCCAACCTTCCAGGGTGAACCGCACCGTCTGGCAACCACAGACGATATCGACGCATTCACACAGGAAATCTGGGGCAGCCTGAACCCTGACCATCTGATTTCCCTGTACGTTCGCTACACCGACCTGGCTACCGGCGAATACGAATGCAGACTGATCAACAAGCACGAATTATAATTACAGGAGGCGATATACCAATGAATGAATTTCAGTTAAAGTATGGCTGCAACCCAAACCAGAAGCCTTCCAGCATTTACATGGAAGACGGCAGCGAACTGCCGATTACAATCTTAAACGGCAGACCTGGTTATATCAACTTCCTGGATGCATTAAACTCCTGGCAGCTGGTTAAGGAAGTAAAGGCAGCTCTGGGAATGCCGGCTGCAACTTCCTTCAAGCACGTTTCCCCAACTTCTGCAGCAGTTGGCGTAAAGCTGTCCGATGACCTGAAGAAGGCATGCTTCGTAGACGATATCGAAGGTCTGGACGA
>JAZNKW010000064.1:0-12457 GCA_045578745.1 Anaerovoracaceae bacterium | reverse complement strand
CCGAAGCAGAAGTGCAGTACGCACTGGACGTATTCGACTGCATCGAAAAGGCTAAGGCCGAAGGCAAGGGCGTAGTTTCCCTCCGCGGCAAAATGATTGACGCTCCGATTGTAGCCCGTGCACGTCAGGTGCTGGAAGCTGCAGAAGCAATCGGCATGTACCGCCCTGCTGCAAAGGATGCGGACAGCCAGGAAGGAGGAAGATAGTATGAGCAAACTGGTTAAAAATATCAAGGAAGCCATTCAGCTGGCCGGCCTGAAGGACGGTATGACCATGTCATTCGGCGATCACCTGCGTAACGGCGACATGGTTGCTGTTATGGTGCTGGATGCCATCTGCGAAATGGGTATCAAGGATCTGAACGTAAATATCAGCTCCGTATTCGACACTCACGCGCCTTTCATCGAATACATCCGTGACGGTGTAGTAACCGGTATCGAAACCGACTACATGGGCGGCGTGGTTGGCCGCGCTGTATCCGAAGGTATCATGGATAAGCCTGTAACCTTCCGTACCCACGGCGGACGTCCAAGCGACATCATCCGCGGTGCATCCCCTATCGACGTAGCCTTCATCGCAGCACCTACTGCTGACTGCATGGGTAACTGCACCGGCAAAATCGGTAAGTCCGCATGCGGCTCCCTGGGCTATGCTTTTGCGGATGCAATGTACGCAACCAAGTCTGTAGTAATCACAGACAACCTGGTAGACTACCCTCTGGTAGACTACTCCATCGCAGAAAACTACATCGACTACGTTGTAGTTGTAGATAAGATTGGTGAACCTTCCGGTATCGTTTCCGGTACCACCAAGATCACCAAGGACCCTGTTGGTCTGGTTATCGCTGACTATGCAGCACGTGCCATCGAAGCTTCCGGCCTGCTGAAAGACGGCTTCTCCTTCCAGACCGGTGCAGGCGGTGCATCCCTGGCAGCAGCCAAGTACCTGAAGGACATCATGATCCGTAAGGGTGTTAAGGGCAGCTACGGCCTGGGCGGCATCACTTCCTACATGGTAGACATGCTGCAGAGCGGCTGCTTCAAGGCTCTGTATGACGTACAGTGCTTCGACCTGGGTGCAGTAGAATCCATCCGTACCAATCCGTACCACATGGAAGTTACCGCAGCTCACTACGCAAGCCCAACTGCAAAGAGCAGTGCTGTAGACAGCCTGGACGTAGTAATCCTGGGTGCAACTGAAATCGACACCGATTTCAATGTAAACGTACACACTGACTCCAACGGTTACATCATGGGCGGTTCCGGCGGTCACTCCGACACTGCAGCCGGTGCAAACATGTCCATGATCGTAGCACCTCTGTCCAGAGCAAGACTGCCAATCGTAGTGGATAAGGTATTATGCAAGTCCACTCCTGGCCATACTGTAGACGTACTGGTAACTCAGCGCGGTATCGCAGTTAACCCTCTCAGACCTGAACTGGCAGAACGTTTCAGAGACGCAAACCTGCCTGTATGGGACATCCACGAGCTGAAGGAAATGGCTGAAAAGCTCAACGGTACTCCTCGTAAACCTCATCACACTGATAAGGTTGTTGCAAACGTACTGTACCGCGATGCTACTCTGCTGGATCAGATCTACGCAGTGAAGTAGTTTATAACATTCAATTCAACAAAACCGGGGAGATTTTTCAATCTCCCCGAAATTGTATCTAAGACTGGAATTAGGCTTATGTATTACACAGAACAGACTGAAATTTCAAAAGTAGTGCCGCTGCTGGAAAAATGCGGCCTGTCCATGCCTGCCGGCGTAGAATATACCGCCGGAATCTATACTGACAGTGGAGACCTTGCAGCCACCGGCAGCCTGAAGGGTGATATGATTCAGGCAGTTGCCGTTGACCCTGCACACCAGGGAGAAGACCTGATGGGTAAGCTTCTGACCCACCTCATTGGGGTGGCATCAGAAAGAGGACTTTCCAGTCTCCATCTCTTCACCAAGCCGGACAAAGCAGTTCAGTTCCAGGGTCTCGGCCTTCGCCTCGTGGCGTCTGCCCGTCCTTATGCGGCCCTGCTGGAATGGGGTACCGGCGGTATCGAGCAGTATACCGATTCCCTGCGTCACACTGCAAAACAGGCAGAATCGGCCTTTATTGCCGCTCATGGGGGTGCAGAACCGGCTGCTGTAACCGCACTGGTCATGAACTGCAATCCATTTACACGTGGCCATCGTTACCTGGTGGAACAGGCATCAGCTGCCAGTGACATCGTCTATCTGCTGGTAGTGGAAGAAGACAAGTCCCTGTTCTCCTTCAGGGACCGCTTCGAAATGGTACGCCGCGGCGTAGCTGATCTGGAGAATGTAGTTGTGATTTCCGGAGGCCGTTATGCGGTGTCCTCCCTCACCTTCCCAAGCTACTTCACCAAGGAAGAAAACCTGGCCAAGGCACATACTGCCATCGATGCAGAGATTTTCTGCCGCCATATCGCACCAGCCCTTGGTGTAAAGCGCAGATTCCTGGGCACCGAACCTTTGTCTGCAGTCACTGCAGTATATAATGAAACCCTGAAGGAACGCCTGCCAGGAGCCGGTATTGAAGTAACGGAACTGGACCGTCTGGAAAAGGACGGTGCACCGGTGAGTGCTTCCCGTGTTAGAGGTCTTTTAGGAGAAAGCCTTCATCGCCCTTCCGAAGAAGTTCTGGCAGAACTGGCAAAGCTCCTTCCTGAAACCAGCCTGGAATATATGAAGGCGGAGGTTTTCCATGACTGATACCACCAGAGAACTGACACTCATGGACCTGCTGGACTCCCGTGAAAACCGTGTGAACCACCAGAAAGAGCTGCTGGAACAGTATCCCGGACACACGCTGGTTTCCATGACCCTGAACATTCCCGGCCCGGTAAAAGACCGCCCGGAATACCGCAGAGCATTGGAAACAGGACTTCATCGTCTAAAGGCGATGCTCAATTCCGAGGCAATTCTTCACGAAAAATTCCGACCGCTCATTACAGGTCCGGAAGGATACCTGGTTGTGAGCGGAGATCCCATGGCAATCAAAAAAGCGGCCGTGGCCGCAGAGGAAGCCGATGCCCTTGGCCGGCTCTTCGATATGGATGTATTGGTAATAGGCGATGCTGCTGTACCTGACGAAAAGGGCCATTACAGCCTCACCGACATCCGGAGCATCAGCAGAGACCAGCTTGGAGCTGGGCCGCGGAAATGCCTGCTTTGCGGAGAAAACGCCAAAGCCTGCGCCCGCAGCCGCGCCCACAGCATGGACGACCTGCTCAAAAAAATAAACGAAATCCTGTTCGATGCAGAGCTGTAAAGCCTGCGGTGACAGGATTTTTCATTTTACAAACGGCGAATTCTGTTGTATGCTATAGGGAGTATTTTTTATATGTATCGAAAGGATAAACAGGATTCATGAAAAGAAATGTAAAGAAAATTACTTGTCTGGTTCTGGCTCTGACCCTGCTGGCAGGTCTGTCCGGCTGCGGAATTGTCACCAGCGCATCTGCAAATAATTCCGGCGGCGGAAGCAGCTCCGGCACATATACACCGGCAGCACTGGATGAAAGCCTGACATATTTTGCGGATATTGAAATCGCTGACTACGGCAAGATTACCATTCAGCTGGATCAGGCTGCGGCACCTGTGACCTGCGCGAATTTTGTGGAGCTGGCAGAAAGCGGCTTCTATGACGGTCTGACTTTCCACCGCATCATCGCAGGATTCATGATGCAGGGCGGCGACCCGAAGGGCAACGGTACCGGTGGTTCCGAAAACAAGATTGTGGGCGAGTTCAAGTCCAACGGCATTGAGAACCCTCTGTCTCACACCAGAGGTGTCATCTCCATGGCCCGCTCCAAGGCAAAGGACAGCGCAAGCAGCCAGTTCTTCATCTGTCATGAAGATGCACCGCACCTGGACGGCGGCTATGCAGCCTTCGGTACTGTAACCGAGGGCATGGATGTGGTGGATGCAGTATGTGCAGCAGCCCAGCCAACCGATAACAACGGCACCATCCCGAAAGATGCGCAGCCGGTAATGACTTCTGTGACAATCAGAACAGAATAAATACGAAAACATATGAAAAAAAGGCTGTGATTCACTGATCACAGCCTTTTATTTCTTATCTTATGCAAGATAATCCTCTAATGTACGTGGAGATTCCACTGCCGGACCGCTGCAGACCTCTTCGAACGCCTTCCACAGGTCAGCAGCTACAGAATCACCGTCTCTGGTCAGCTGCGCCATATGGTTAAGCAGGTCCCTGATTTCAGGATCACACTGTTCGAAATACTCCAGCATCTCCTCATTATGATAATTGTATTCATAACTCAGAAATTCAATGACTTTTCGGAATGCCTGATATTCGTCCTTTGCCGTACCCCTTCCGTTAGCCAGTGCGGCAATCACACTGGCAGCGACCTCAGAATCGATCAGTGCTTTCTGGCGGCTGCAGTTTCGAACAGCAATTTCATTCCACTTGAATTCCTCTTCATACTCCTCTTCTTCACCGTATGCCTGAGCGAGGAGTTCTGCCGATTCCACATGTCCCATTTTGGCTGCCTCTTCAAAATATCCAAAGTAATACTCTTCATCCTGAATTTGTGCAATGACTGCACGTGCAGCTGCGGCATTGTAATCGCTTCGTATTGCGCCATCTCTTGCGTATTCCATCAGTTTCTCCAGGGTAAGGCCGGTGATTTCACCATTCTGAACAGGCTCGATCAGATTATATGCCGCTTCCCCCCAGCATCTGGCTGCTGCACGTTCCATCAGCATATGCCCGGTATCCTTATCAAGTAAGTCACAGGCTTCAGAATCTTCACTTGCCATACGACGGCCGTATTCATAGAGAGCCGGTGGATAATCCATTTCCGCTGCTTTTTTAAGATATTTTATGATATCTTCCTCTTCGATTGAATTTTCGCTGAGCATGAACATGGCGTATGCATTGCCTTCTTCCGCCTTTTCATGATAGAAGGCCAATGTTTCGTCCATAAACGGGGCTGACTCCAGTTCCCTGAATCTGTGCACCAGCTCAGGGTCCCGTGTTTCATAGCTGCGGCAGAATGCGTCACGTGGATAGTCACGTTCCTTCTGGTTGCTGATCTCGATATCCGGCCATCTTCTGAATCCAAACACCTGCACAAGATAGGTATTTTTTACTTCTGCAGCAAATTCTCCATCTTCATCCGCTCTGTCAGCCTCCTCACACAGCAGCCCGTAGGAACGGCTGATGTCTTCTTCATGGAAACGTTTATAGCCCCTGATGCCAAAATACTGCATCAGCATATTTCCATAGATGAACTCCTGCGTATAATCTCCGGCTTTGCGTGCACAGCTCACCAGCCGGTCCAGAATTTTAAAATCAGGTTCCAAACTCGTATCGTCAATCCATTGCGTCATTGCCATACGGTTCCAGCGGTACCGTTCATCATCATCGGCAAAGAAATCATCAAATTCATTGCACAGTCTGCAAGTCTGGGTGTAGACGCCCTTTGCCGCCTCTGCTTTGACAGACTCAAATACTGTCCGTATTTCATTGTTTTTATTTTCCATGAATTCAGTCCAGCTGCAGTTCATTTCTGCATACTCCAGAATCCACTCACGAAGCTGCATATATCTTTTCAGTGCAGCCTCATCTTTTGATTTGTATGTTGCGTGGTCAACCAGATCCCATGCCAGACCATAACGGAAAACACATTCGATATAGCGGGCATATTCTCCGCAGTTCTCACTTCTGCGGCTTCCATCCGACATAATAAAGGTCAGAGTTTCCCCCTCCCGCTCTACAGAGTCCAGGCTGTCAAACGAAACCGGTCTTCCAATAAAGCGGTCACTGTAAAACTCATACTTTGAGATTACAAATCCTTTTTTACCGGTACGCAGAATACCGGATGTATCCATCAGTTTATCGTATAAAGAGTCCTCATCCACTGCAGAATCACAGACGAAGGTTTTTACTGCATGTTTTACCTGTTTCGGCGAACAATCCTGAAAGTACTGAAAACGAGGTCCTTTCGGCGGAAGTGTTCTGTTTATATCAAGACAAGCGCTTCCAATAAATTTCGTACTATACATAATTTCATCCTCCGTAAATGGTCCGCAGCGCTTCCATCATCTCACGCTGGCCGCTCTTACCCATCTGATGAACACGGTACTTCAGCAGTTTGCCGTTACCGTTGCAGGACATGTAGGACAGCAGTCCGCCATTTTCATCGTAAAGAATAATCTGCTGGGAATATCCCAGTCCGCCCTTTCCATCCAGTTTGTTTGCTCCAAAGAGTCCCTGGAAGGTACGGCGGCAGGACCGGTCTTTCAGAATATCCATAATCTGCGTGAATTGTGCATCATCTGCGGTATATTCATAGGCGTCGGATTTCTTCTCTGTCTGCGCGACGATACCGGAAGCCTCAGTTCCAGCTGTAACATGATGGATTGCAATCTTTGCCACATCAGCATCAGCTGGAACCAGCGGCTGGGTCGGCACGAACCAGAAGCAGGCACCGACAAAAATGCAGGTTACCAGGTAGTATCTTAAAAAGTTGCTCCAGAAAGGATGCTTGGACGGCGGTACCGCCCCGGATTGTACTTTTTTCTGTGATTTCAGTTTCTTCGTCATTCTGCGTTCTCCATTAAATTGATTATTGTTTCCGGCACGGTAAACCGCATCTGCGATGCATCTGAGTTCATCAGGGTCACCACACCCAGACCGGTTTCCGGATCCACGAAAACGGAGGTGTTATACGGATGGTAATTGCCGGTGTGTCCGTATATAAACCGGTCGCCCATGGCATGGATGTGAATTCCCAGGCCATAATAGTCTCCCGGATTGATGTCCTTTATAGTATGCTTCGTAAACATATTATCGATGGTCTCTTCCTTCAGCAGACGTTCTCCGGCATCATTGACACCGCGGTTCAGCAGGAACCGGGCCAGCTTGCAGATATCGGGAGCATTGGAATAGAGGCCGCCGCCTGCATGGAAGTAGGTGTTGATTCTCTGATAGTGAATCACTTCGAAGCCGCCCTCCGGAAGCTGTTCATGCGGCTGGCTGAAAGGCCAGGTGGCTGCCTTGTAGAAGTCCAGAGTCGTCTGGTTCATGCCCAGCGGTTTGAGAACATATTCGTCCAGAAGCTGGGACAGAGTCTTTCCAGTCATCCGCGACGCCATGTATCCTGCAATGACAAAGCCCACATTGGCGTATTTTGACACGCCCTCCTCCGGAAGATTGGCAATTGGCAGGGTCGGTACAATCTTCAGTACATTCTCTGCGATTGTCTCTTCATCCCGGGAGCCTTCCGGAATCACACCATCTTGCGGCAAACCGCCGGTATGGGTTAAAAGGTGCTTCAAAGTCAGCTGCTCCAGCGCCTCCGGCCGGCTCAGCTTCAGTTCCGGCACATAGTCCTTCACCAGACCGTCCAGGCTGAGGACACCTTCCTCCACCAGACGCATCAGCATGATGCTGGTCACGATTTTAGTCATGGAAGCAATACGGAACATTGTGTCTGCGCCGTGGCCATTTCCCGGCCGCTCCACAGTTTCCACCCCAAAGCCTTCGTTATATATCGTCTTTTCGCGATCTGTCACAGCCACTGCCATTCCGGCAACCCGGCCGTCCCGTCTCATAGCTTCCAGTTTTTCCGTCAAAATCTTTTCATCAAGCATTTACGCACCTCCTGCGTACTTTCGTTATATCGTCATTATACCACACTACATTGGTTTTGGGGTAATAGAAAAAACGAATTTGGCAGTGCCGTTAAAACGCGCCTGTCCGTGGTATAATATATATAAGAAAAACACAGGAACAATCTGAAAGGAGAAACATCATGTCAGTATTGAGTTTAGATAGAAAACAGTTTGAAAAATTAGTGAACGAAGAAAAGCGTACCGTCCTTCTGGACTTCTGGGCACCGTGGTGCACCTACTGCCGCCGTCTGGAGCCAGCCTACGAGCAGGCTGCAGCAGAGGCCGCAGCAGCAGAAAGCGAAGTCATCTTCGCCAAGGTAAATATCGACGACGAGCCGGAGCTGGCGGACCAGTTCGGCATCGAAATCATTCCGACTCTGGTACTCTTCCAGGATGGACAGGCTGCAGCCGGGGTGGTAAATCCGCCATCCAAGGCAGCCATCGAGGCTTTCCTGGCAGATAACGTAAAGGCAGAAAGCCGCAATCCCAGGCTGAACAAAATCTATGACACTGTCATAATCGGCGGCGGTCCGGCAGGCTATTCTGCCGCGC
Organism: Anaerovoracaceae bacterium; assembly: GCA_045578745.1. Lineage (GTDB taxonomy): Bacteria > Bacillota > Clostridia > Peptostreptococcales > Anaerovoracaceae > RGIG7179. The sequence continues at coordinate 4,240 of JAZNKW010000064.1, read as the reverse complement.
TGTACACTTCCCGTGCAGGCCTCTCCACTCTGGTACTGGAGCAGGTTTCCGCAGGCGGTCAGATGGCACTGACCTCTCAGATCGACAACTACCCGGGATTCGAAGACGGCATCGACGGCTTCGCACTGGGACAGAAAATGCAGGCCGGAGCAGAACGTTTCGGTACAGAGACTTTGCTGGCTGAAGTCCGCAGCGTGCAGCTGGCTGACACCCAGGTGGAAGGCCTGGACGAGCCTGTGAAGGTCATCGAAACCAGCGACGGCACCATTTACGGCCGGACTGTTATCCTGGCAACCGGTGCCAAGGCACGGAAACTGGGCATCGCAGACGAAGACGAGCTGGTTGGCAAAGGAATCAACTACTGTGCAGCATGTGACGGCAACGCATATCGCGGCAAAACCGTCATCGTCGTAGGCGGCGGAAACAGCGCGGCTGCAGACGCTTTGACCCTGAGCCGTCTGGCAAAGAAAGTATATATCGTACACCGCAGAGATACCCTGCGCGCCACAAAGATTTATCACAAGCCGCTGATGGATGCTGAGAATGTGGAATTTATCTGGGACAGTGCAGTTGAAGAACTGAAGACCGGTGAAGTTCCTGCAGACGGAGGCCTCCACAGCACCCGTTTAACCGGAGCTGCAGTCCGTAACCTGAAAACCGGTGAAGTCCGCGATGTGGCATGCGACGGTATTTTCGTCAGCGTAGGCCGTCAGCCTTCCAGCGCAATGTTCGCAGGACAGGTGGAACTGGATGCAGCAGGTTATGTAGTAGCCGATGAGTCCACCAAAACCAGTATCCCGGGCGTATTCGCTGTAGGCGACGTGCGTACCAAGGTGCTCCGTCAGGTAATTACCGCTGCAGCAGATGGCGCGGTGGCTTCCCACTACGTGGAAGAGTATCTGGCATCCAGACAGTAGTAGTTCTTATGAATATAACAGAAGAGGCTTCGTATGAAGCCTCTTTTTTACTGTTTATCCGCTTGTTTCCAGAGCCAGATAAAGGCTGCCAGACCTGCCAGCAGGATGCCGCCGTAGAGATCCGGATTCAGAGGGTTCTCTCCGCTCCTGCTATCGCCATCTCCGTTGAGCTGCCCCTGGGATTTCCGGAATTCATACAGGTCGATTTCATTTCCTTCTTCATCGTAGGCAAAGAAATTACGGTCGTAATAATTAAACGGAATGTGTACGCAAAGCATATGGAGCTTGCTTCCCGGTTCCACCGGTACATCCAGAGCATACGGGATGATGGATCCGTCTTCGAGGTAACGTTCCACATCGTAATAGGTCATCTTGTAACCAGCCATTTCTTCCGGATAAATATCTGACCAGAGTACCAGAATCGCCCGGCCTCCATCATCATCTCCGCCAAACATACCGAAAGTAGAATCATTCATGGACACAGCTTCCACCGGCCACGGCAGATTGGTCAGGTCGCTTTCTACTACGCGGTATTTTCCATTCAGTCCCTTTTCGAAGAGAACAGGTCCCGTCCACTGATCCTCTCCTTCCACTTCACTTTCACACATTGCCACCAGATATCCGTCAGTCAGCGGGCTATCCGCTACCCCATGGATACCGTAATCATTTTCCTTCGTGTTTTCAGGAATCTCCATGGTTTTCAGAATGGTCAGTTTCTTCTCTGTATAATGGCAGGCTGCTGTCTCCAGTTCCGTCAGATTACCCTCAACAGAGTATTTCACCACATACATACCGCACACTATGCAGACGGACAGAACCAGCGCCAGTACGGCTGCCAGCCGGTATAAATTCTTTGGAAATTTCATGTTTCTCATAAAATCCACCCCTTATCACTGAAACCGGGCAGTTGCGTAAATCTGGAACTTATCCTGCCCCCAGCTGCTGCCGAACCCGCCGAAAAGGACGATTCTGTCAGCACTCTCCGGAAGTTCCACGTACGGCAGTACCAGAGGTGTCCGCAGGCAGTTGAACACAGTATTGTTAAAACTCCAGTATGCCGGAGAACCATCTTTTTCCTCTGTCCACCAGGTGAAATAACCACGAGGACAGTCTGCCATAAACGGGAAGGAATATTTTGATATGCTCCACACATCTGTGGTAATATCACCAAACCAGAGATATGTTCTGCTCTTTTCTTCAAACTTCACATCTGCACTCCAGGTTTCTCCCTTCTTTTCATAGAGGAGACGTCCCTTTATATCTGTAGTAATCTGGGCGTCATCGTACTGAATCTTCACACTGTCAACCAGCCCGGCATGCTTACCGTCCACATACTCAAACCAGACAAAGGTCTTAACGCTTCCGTCCTCCGTCAGCACGCTGACAGAGTAACCTTCCATTCGTTCTGTGTTGCTGGTGTTATCCCCGCTCTTAATAACGTCCACATCAGCCACACTTCCAAGGTCCTCCAGATCCTCATCCAGAATCCGGTCAAGAACGCTCTCAGGGAACCCCTTCGATATCAGCTGGCTGCGGATTTCTGCCGTTTCTTCCTTCACACCGATAACTTCCGACAATATCACCTTTTCAGCATCCAGCGGTGTATAGTGAACCAGAAGACTTGCACCCATCATGACACACAGGAGAATTGCCATATACGCCAGGAGGAGCGGTTTTGCGGAGAACCAGACGGTCGAAACCGGAACCACATAGCCAGCCTGCTTCAGTCCGTCGGTACAGTGATAGATATGACTCACCATGCTCACCCACGCCCAAATCATAAGGATCAGAACAGCCCAGCTGTTAATCCCAATCAGCGACAGCACAATCAGCACTGCCTGCCAGAGAATAATCGGCCAGGTCGGCATCTTTGGATTGGCCATGCCTGCATCGAAACCCGCCTTCTGGATACCCAGCCCCAGGAAAAGCAGGAAGAGAATATGCACAGCCTGACCTGCCCACAAGCCCCATCCATCCATCAGGCTGATGTATGGTGTTACCTGGAGAACCAGGTTCAAGGTGGTCAGCATCAGCTTGCCCAGCGCAGCCAGCCAGCCAAGGCGGAAATAAAGATTTCCGCTGCGAAGTGTCCGCATGCCCAGGTAAATCAGCATGATTCCCACCGTCGGCAGAATATAGTTCAGATATAAGAAATTCAGTGTAATTGTAGTCATTACCATCCCGGCAATGATTTTATTTACTGCTGCGCCAAGAGGATTGATTACCCCCAGATTTTCTGCAAGGGAAGTTTCGGGGAGCTGCTCCCGGAGCAGTTCTTCCAGCTTAATTTCATTGAAATCAGTCATGGTCATGCCCTCCCATCTTCTTCATCATTTTCTTTTTTATCCGGTAGAGACGGCCCTCCACCGCCCGTTCAGAAAGCCCCAGCTCGGCGCCGATCTGCCGGGTCTCCTGCATATAGTAATATTTTCGCAGCAAAATCTCTGCTTCCAGCTTATCCAGACTCTTCAGGGCTTCCTTCAGTTCTTTCAGGTTCTCCTTCTGTATCAGATGATCTTCCGGAGTCTTTCTGTCGGCTACTTCTTCCATCCGGGCAGCATCCTGCGTATCCCCTGCTGTCATGGCATATTTTTTATTTTGAACGAAGCTGAGGGCTCCGTTTCTCGCCACTTTCGTCAGCCACGCAGCCAGAGTTCCCCTGCTGCTGTCATATTTGTCATAATTTTTCACAATAATCTCTGTCACCGCGCTGAAACAGTCATCCACCAGGTTTTCGTCCCCTACGATTGGGCGGATGATATAATACAGAAGGCCTCTGTGCTGGACGATAACCTGTTCTGCCGTCATGTAATCCGTTTGCTGTTTTTCACTTTTCATCACAGGACCTCCTTTCTCCCCTTTGTACTATTATACAGGATATTTCTTCGAAACCCACGGATTTTTTCTGCGAAATACAAAAGGCGGAACCACAGGTTCCGCCTCACTTGTTTTCACTTATTCTTTTACGCTTCTGCGCCTTCGCAGGTCTTCATTGCTTCCAGAGTTTCGTTCAGCAGCTGATCCAGTTCCCATCCCAGCATTTCTGCACCCTGCAGAATTACTTCACGGTCACAGCCTGCTGCGAATCTCTTGTCCTTAAACTTCTTCTTCAGAGACTTCAGTTCCATGTCCTGGCAGCTCTTGGACGGTCTCATCAGTGCTGCAGCACCGATCAGCCCGGTCAGTTCGTCACAGGCGAAGAGTACCTTTTCCATTTCCAGTTCCGGCTTCACGTCGGAGCACAGACCGTAGCCGTGGGAAACAATAGCACGGATCATATCCTCTTCAATACCGGCTTCTCTCAGCAGTTCCGGAGCCTTCTT
>JAZNKW010000063.1:0-10730 GCA_045578745.1 Anaerovoracaceae bacterium | reverse complement strand
TGGCGGATGTGCGTGAAGTAGCGTTCTCCTACAAAAAGAAAATAGAACAGTATCTTCCATAAATTGGGTTGATGAAAACCGCGAAATAAAAAAGGATTGTTCCGTGCATGGGACAATCCTTTTTATATTTACTGTTTAGTTTTGTTTACCGTGCACGGTGGTGTGTGTCTCTGATTTCCTTGTCCTGATTTTCTGCAGCATCTCTGCATTCTGCAATGACCATACCGGACAGAGCCAGCAGTGCCAGAACGTTAGGTACTACCATGAGCTGGTTGAACATGTCAGTCAGCTCCCATACCAGGTTATTGGAAAGGAGGGCGCCTAGGAACATGAATGCGATGGCGATGATGGTGTACGGTAAAACTGCTTTCTTGCCGAAAAGGTAGGTTACGTTGATCTTGCCGAACAGATTCCAGCTGATGATGGTGGAGAAGGCAAAGAAGAACAGACAGACTGCTACGAAGGTATTTCCGATGGTATCACCGAATACCATGGAGAAGGCAAGCTGTGCCATATTTGTTTTTGCAATACCTTCTGCAGCACCGGAAGCAAGAACGCCGCCTCCTGCATACAGAGTGGAAATCACAATCAGAGCTGTCATGGTCAGAACTACGAAGGTGTCAATAAACACGCCGATCATGGCAGTAACCCCCTGTTCGTGAGGAGTATTTACATTGGCCATGGCATGAGCATGGGGTGTGGAACCCATGCCGGCTTCGTTGGAGAAAAGACCTCTCTTTACACCCTGGCTGATGGCGGTCTTCAGGGCATGGCCCAGGCTGCCGCCGATGATGGCGTTAGGCAGGAATGCATACTTGAAGATCATCAAAAAGGTTTCAGGGATGTACTGAATGCGCATCGCCAGCAGAAGCAGACCGCCCAGCAGGTACAGGCCTGCCATGATGGGAACCAGTTTTTCTGTAACGGAGGCAACGCGGCTGGCACCACCAACGAAGATGACTGCTGCAAAGAGGCAGACTGCCAGTCCGATGATCCATGCCGGAATTCCGAATGCGTTCTGGCACGCTTCACTGATGGAATTGGTCTGTACCATGGAGCCCATAAATCCCAGGGCCAGGATGATGGCCACGGAGAAGAAAGCGGCCAGGAATTTGCCGAAGCTTCCCTTGAAAGCGGTGGTGATGTAGTAAACAGGGCCGCCGAGAACATTGCCTTCTGCATCGGTTCTGCGGGTTTTCTGCGCCAGCACTGCTTCTGCATATACGGTGGCCATGCCGAAGAAAGCAATGATCCACATCCAGAAGATAGCACCGGGTCCCCCTGTCAGAATCGCGCCGCAGGCGCCTACGATATTGCCGGTACCTACCTGTGCAGCAATGGCGGTGGTCAGTGCCTGGAAGGAACTCATGCCGCTTTCCTGTCTGCCTCCATTGAGGCTGAAGTTACCAAATACACGGCGCATACCTTCGCCAAAGCAGCGGATCTGCACGAAGCGGGTGCGGATGGTGAAGTAAATACCGCAGCCCAGCAGCATGATAATCAGGATATAGTCAGATAAGTACAGATTGACGGTCTGTACGATTTTTAAAAGTGTGTCCATTGTTTTGTTCTCCTTAATTCTTCTGGTAATAAAAAAGCTGTTGATAAAATCAACAGCTCTGAAGAATGCGGCAGTATGTGCATATAGACCGTTCTCGCGAAAAACGGTTCTGTGTACTTCTGTCCTTTTGCCTGAGAGATTCGGAACCGGCCTTCATGAACGGCCTTCTCCTTGCACCTTCGGCACCCGCTCGAAGCGGGATTCTCCAGAGTTCCTCCACCGACGGTTTCCGGAAAGATTCCGCAGGTTTCACAGGAAAATATTCAACTGACTGCAATTATGCTACATGTGCCTCAGAATGTCAAGCTTTTTTTGAAATAAAAACACCTGCAGGGGAGCTGCAGGCATTTTTATTATGGGTGTTATGGAAGTATAGGGTTTAATAACCCATCTTTGCTTTGATATCGGAAAGCTGTGTTTTTACGCTTTCGTAGGAAGTGGAACCGTAGGACTTCTTTGCCTTAATGCAGGTTTTTATATCGATGTTTTCGTAAATATCTTCTTCGAATACTTCGGAGAACTGCTTCAGTTCGGAGAGCGGCAGATCTTCCAGCGCCCGTCCGGTCTGGATACAGTGGAGCACCAGTTTGCCGATGATTTCATGGCAGTCACGGAATGCCAGACCCTTGGAAACCAGATAGTCTGCGGCGTCGGTGGCGTTCATGAAACCGGATTTTGTGGAGGCAGCCATGGCTTCCACGTTGACGGTCAGGGTGGACAGCATGCCAATCATCATCTGCAGGCAGGCAATCAGTGTGTCAGCTGCGTCGAAGACTGGTTCCTTGTCTTCCTGCATATCCTTGTTATAGGCCAGCGGCAGTCCTTTCATTACAGTCAGCAGACCCATCAGGTCACCGTAAACACGGCCGGTTTTGCCACGGATCAGTTCTGCCATGTCCGGATTCTTCTTCTGCGGCATGATGCTGCTTCCGGTGGAGTAGCTGTCATCCATTTCGATGAAGCCAAAGTCCGGGCTGCACCACAGAATCAGCTCTTCGCAAAGTCTGGACAGATGCATCATGGTGATGGATGCACAGCTGAGAAATTCCAGCGCAAAATCTCTGTCGCTGACGGCATCCATGCTGTTGGTGCAGATGTTTTCGAATCCCAGCTGCTCCTGTACGAAGAAACGGTCAGTGTTATAAGTTGTGCCGGCCAGAGCACCTGCGCCCAGCGGCATATAGTCTGTCCGCTTGAAACAGTCTGCGAAACGCTGGCTGTCACGGGTAAACATATTGTAGTAGGCCAGCAGATGGTGCGCCAGGAGCACAGGCTGTGCCTTCTGCAGGTGGGTAAAGCCCGGGAGTACGGTTTCCTTGTTTTCTTCTGCCAGTTTGTATAATACGGCGAGGAGCTGGGTGAGCTCCCCGTCGATATTTCCAATCAGTTCTTTCTGGTACATACGGAAGTCCAGTGCGACCTGGTCATTTCTGGAACGTGCAGTATGGAGCTTCTTGCCCACGGTGCCGATTCTCTGGGTGAGAACCCGCTCCACGAACATATGAATGTCTTCGTCTTCCGGTTCGTAGGTAAGTGTTCCGGCATCAATATCTGCATAGATTGTCTTGAGACCTGCGATAATCTGTTCCGATTCCGCTTTTGTAATGATGCCCTGTTTTCCCAGCATTGCGGCGTGTGCCATGCTGCCGGTAATGTCCTGTTTCCACATACGGCTGTCAAAGGATGTCGAAGAATTAAAGTCATTGGCCGCGGTGTTTTCTTCTTTTGCAAATCTGCCTTTCCAAAGCTTCATTGTATGTATGTTCCTCCTTGAAATAAGTCGTGATTATTCGATGAAGTCGATGCCCTTTACAACCTTCATTTCCAGCTTGTCCTTGTACTTGGAACCGCCTTCTCTCTGCTCCTTCTGGATTGCACGGATCTTCAGAGGCAGGGAGAACAGGTTGATGAAGCCTTCTGCGTCGTACTGGTTGTAAACTTCGTCAGCAGAGAAGGTTGCATATTCTTCACTGTACAGGGAGTAGATAGACTTGGATGCTGCCGCGATGGCATTACCCTTATAGAGCTTCATCTTAACAGTACCGGTGATTTCTTCCTGAGTCTTGTCTACGAATGCGGAGATGGCTTCTCTCAGTGGAGTGAACCACAGGCCGTCGTAAATCATCTGGGAGAACTTGGCTGCTACGATGTTCTTGTACTGCATGGTGTCTCTGTCTAATACCAGTCTTTCCAGTGCGGCATGTGCGGCAAAGAGAATGGTTCCGCCAGGGGTTTCGTATACGCCTCTGGATTTCATACCTACCAGACGGTTTTCAACGATGTCGATGGTGCCGACACCGTGCTTGCTTCCCAGTTCGTTCAGCTTGTTCAGAAGGCTTACAGCGTCCATCTTTTCGCCGTTGATACCGCAAGGAATGCCCTTTTCAAAATCGATATCCACATATTCTACTTCATCCGGTGCGTCTTCGATTGGAACGGAGAGAACGTGGATGTCTTTTTTGTGTTCATTCCAAGGGTTTTCCAGATTGCCGCCTTCGTGAGAGATATGCCAGATGTTTTCGTCTCTGGAGTAAATCTTTTCTACGGTCTGTGCGATTGGAATGTCGTGAGCTGCTGCGTATGCAATCAGATCTTCTCTGGAGTGCATATCCCAGATTCTCCAAGGTGCAATTACCTTCAGAGCTGGATTCAGTGCCTTAATGGTGGACTCAAAACGTACCTGGTCATTACCCTTGCCGGTGCAGCCGTGGGCGATATAGAATGCGCCTTCTGCTTCAGCGATTTCAACCAGCTTTTTAGCCATCAGCGGACGGGCCATGGATGTTCCCAGCAGGTAGGTGTTTTCGTAGATAGCGCCTGCTTTCAGAGTTGGCCAGATATAGTCTTCTACGAATTCCTGCTGAATGTCTACGATGTATGCTTTGGAAGCACCGGTCTTGTATGCCTTCGCTTCAATTGCTGCGAAGTCTTCTTTCTGTCCGGCATTGCAGCATACCGCGATAACCTCACAGTCATACTGTTCTTTCAGCCATGTTAAAATGATAGATGTGTCCAGTCCGCCAGAGTAAGCGAGTACGATTTTAGTCTTTTCCATTGTGTATACCTCCATAACTGTATGTGAATAAATATTTAACTAAATGAATATCATTCATTGGATGTTTGTAATTATACACTTGTGTTGGCATAAAATCAAGGGGTAATTTGTTGAAAAATAACAAAATTTCTGTATTTGTATGAATACAACATTGAATAATGGTGCATATTACCTGCATGACCACCAATGGAGTATAACCTGTATGATTCCTGCTGCCGGTACGGCCAGAATCATACCTGCCAGGCCGAAGAAATATCCGGCGGCGCTGACTGAAAGGAGAATAAACAGAGGATGAAGCCCTGTGGATTTACCTACGACACGTGGATAAATATAATTGCTGTCGATTTGCTGAATCAAAAAAAGAATGAGTACTGCCGCAGCAGATTTTGCCGGGCCTCCCGTGAAAAATGCAGCCAGAAATGCCGGAACCATGCTGATGAAAGGTCCGAAGTAAGGGATAATGTTTAAAATACCGCACAGTACACCGAGAATGACTGCAAACTCGATTCCCAGGAGCGACAGTCCGGCGGATGACAGCAGGGCAACCAGAAGGCCGTCGATAAATGCACCTTTTATAAAAGAAGAGAGGACGGCGTTGATTTCGCCTGAAATTTCGCAGATAATTCCGTGGGTTTTCTGTTTTACCAGGAGGGAAAATATCCGGTCTTTCAGCAGCAGAAAATAATCCTTGTCTTTCAGAAGATAGATGGATACAACGACCCCGAGAAAGATACTGACCAGAGTTCCGGCGAATGCACGCAGATCTGATGCCAGCGTATGGATGGTAAAACGCTGTCTGATCCAGAGGAGCAGCTTTTCTGCGGCCTGAGATGAATCTGCAAAGTCTGAAGAAAACCAGCGGCTGAGGAATTTGGCGGCAGTGTCGTAAGCGTGACGGAAGTAATCAACAATAAGCTGAAGCGTGGCTTCGATTCCCTCTGTAGGCAACGCCCCCAGAATCAGCACTGTAAAACTGCCGGCAAATGCGGCGAGCGCTGCAAACAGCAGGGTATAAGTGACCAGTATGGCATGTCCGGTACCCAGTTTTGGTGTGAAGCGGTCCACTGCAGGATTCAGGAGCCAAGCGATGGTGATGCCAATAAAAAGAGGAGAGGCGGCTGACAGAACCGGGCGTAAGATGTGCCAGAGAGATGATATGAGATCTGCAAACAGGTTGCCCATTTTATCGTGTCCTTTCGGTTTTATTATGACACAGGGGAGGGAAAGTATTCTTTATATATGGACTGTTTCGGCAAACATTTGCAGGACAGCAAAATACAATAAAAAAACAATTCGCGATCATACTTGCGGTTTACCGATGGAAAGCTTGAAAACCACTGACTGCAAGGCTCTGCGGGTTTTGCATGTACTCAAAAAAATGCACTGAATTTGAAAAATATAGTTTGACTATACAGCATCTGCGGGTATATTATAAACACATAAAGTATACATTATACATCCAAATACATCAGGAAGGGATTGATGTAGTTTTTGGGCTGTAAATGTTCTTAATTGTTAATTATTATTGTTATATGTTTCCTGCCGTATAAGGCAGGGACGGCAATGAGGGAGGTAAACAAATTATGAGAAAAGAATGGGAAGGTTTCGTGCCAGGAAGATGGACAGAACAGATCGACGTAGAAGAGTTTATTAACTTAAACTACCATCCGTACGACGGTGATGACAGCTTCCTGGCAGGACCTACAGAAAGAACCAAGGAATGCTACGCAAAGGTACAGGAACTGCTGGTTGAAGAAAGAAAGGCTGGCGGTACTCTGAAGGTAGACGCAAGCAGAATCATGAGAGTTAACGCTTTCGGTCCTGGTTACATCGTTCCTGGTAAGGATGTAATCGTTGGTCTGCAGACTGACGAACCTCTGAAGAGAGGTATCTGCCCATTCGGCGGTATCAAGATGGTAAGAGAACAGGTTGCTGAATACGGTGCTAAGATGCCTGAAGAAATCGACAGAATGTTCGACTACATCACTACTCACAATGACGGTGTATTCAGAGCATACTCCAAGGAAATGAAGCAGGTTAGACACCTGGGTTACATCACTGGTTTACCTGATGCTTACGGCAGAGGCAGAATCATCGGTGACTACAGAAGAGCAGCTCTGTACGGTATTGACTACCTGATCGAAGAAAAGAAGAAGGATCATGAAATGATCGCTTCCAGACACGTAATGAACGAAGAAAATATCAGAACCGCTGAAGAAGTATTCAGACAGATCGTTTCCCTGAAGGAAATCAAGAAGATGGCTGAATCTTACGGTTATGACATCTCCGGTCCTGCTAAGGACGTTAAGGAAGCAATCCAGTGGACTTACTTCGCTTACCTGGCTGGTATCAAGGAAGAAAACGGTGCTGCAATGTCCATGGGTAGAACTTCTACTTTCATCGACATCTATGCTGAAAGAGACCTGGCTAACGGCGTTTACACTGAAGAAGAAATTCAGGAATTCGTTGATGACTTCATCCTGAAGCAGAGAGTTGCTAGACACCTGAGAACAAACGAATACAACGAACTGTTCGGTGGCGACCCAATGTGGATCACCGAAGGTATCGCTGGTATGGGTATGGACGGCAGACATAAAGTTACTAAGAACTCCTACAGAGTACTGAACACTCTGTACAACCTGGGACCTGCTCCAGAACCAAACCTGACAGTACTGTGGTCTAAGGACCTGCCAGAACCATTCAAGAAGTTCTGTGCTCAGGTTTCCATCGACACTGACTCCATCCAGTACGAAAACGACGACAAGATGAGACCTTCCTACGGTGAAGACTACTCCATCGCTTGCTGCGTATCCGCTATCCAGATGGGTCAGCAGATGCAGTTCTTCGGTGCTAGATGTAACCTGGCTAAGATCCTGCTGCTGGGTCTGAACGGTGGTATCGACGAAAGAACAGGCGAACATGTTGGTCCTCAGATGGAACAGGTTGGCGACGGTCCTATCGAATACGAAGATGCTTGGAAGAGATTCAACATCTATCTGGAATGGCTGTGCGAACTGTATGTAAACATCATGAACATCATTCACTTCATGCATGACAAGTACGACTTCGAATCCTCTCAGATGGCATTCCTGAACTCCGAAGTTAAGAGACTGATGGCATTCGGTGTAGCTGGTCTGTCCGTAGCAGCTGACTCCCTGTCCGCTATCAAGTACGCTAAGGTTTACCCAATCAGAGATGAAAATGGTGTAATCGTTGACTACAGAACTGAAGGCGATTTCCCTAAGTATGGTAACGACGATGACAGAGTAGACGATATTGCAGTTGCTATCACAGAAAGAACTATCGAAGAACTGAGAAAGCACCCTACTTACAGAAACTCTGTACATACCCTGTCCATCCTGACTATCACTTCCAACGTAATGTATGGTAAGAAGACTGGTAACACTCCTGACGGCAGAAGAGCTGGTACTCCATTTGCTCCTGGTGCTAACCCAATGCACGAAAGAGACAGCCACGGTGCAGTTGCTTCCCTGAACTCTGTATCCAAGGTTGACTGGGAAACTTGTCAGGATGGCGTTTCCAACACCTTCTCCATCACTCCAGAAGCTCTGGGTAAGGAAAGAGAAGAAAGAATCGACACTATGGTTGGCCTGCTGAATGGTTACTTCAACAGAGGTGCTCACCACCTGAACGTAAACGTTCTGAACAGAAGCCTGCTGGAAGATGCATATGAAAACCCTGAAAAGTATCCATCCCTGACTGTAAGAGTATCCGGATACGCAGTAAGATTCAATGCTCTGTCCAAGAACCACCAGAAGGAAGTTATCGCAAGAACATTCCACCAGAGCAAGTAATTAAAAACGTTTTATTAAGAAATCCGATTCCTTGATAAAATATAAAAATGACTAACTGTATGAGGTGCCTGTGTATGCGGGCACCTTATATAGTATTTAGAGAAGGAGAACGCACAGAGATGAAAGGAAGACTGCATTCCATAGAAACTTTCGGTGCTGTAGATGGTCCGGGAATCCGTACGGTATTTTTCATGCAGGGATGCCCTGCACGCTGTCTGTATTGTCATAATCCGGACTCCTGGAAATGTGACGGCGGCCGCGAAACGGATCTGGAAGAAATCCTTTACCGTGCTGAACGAGGCATGCCGTATTATGGGGATAAAGGTGGGGTGACTTTTTCCGGCGGCGAGCCGTTAATGCAGGGTCAGTTCCTCATTGAGGCAATGGCTGCATTGAAAGAAAGGGGCATCCAGAGTGCACTGGACATCAGTGGTACCTATGTGGACGAGTATACTCGTGATGCGCTGGCTGCCTGTGATCTGGTGCTGCTGGACATCAAACACCCGGATCCGGAACGTTTTGAAATTATTACAGGCTGCAAGCAGGACACTCTGTTTGAAGTGATTGATATGATGAACGAACTGGAAAAACCATGCTGGATTCGCCACGTGGTAGTTCCGGACATTAACGATACTGAAGAAGACATCGAAGCGCTGAATGAGTTTATCAGCAAAATCCGTAATATCCAGAAGGTTGAACTGCTGGCTTATCACACCATGGCTGTGAACAAGTATGGCAAACTGGGTATTGTCTACCGTCTGAAAGGCGTACCGCCGATGGATAAGGGAAGACTGGATGAACTGAAAAAGCTGGTCAGAGTGCCTGGAAAATAACTTATAAGAATATGAAAAGAGGTGGACATTATGTCCACCTCTTTTCGATTGTTTTACCTTACTTATACTATGTTTTGTTTTTTTAAAAGAGAATGTATATTTCGCAGCGAAGTTTGGAACTAAGCTTCCATCATCTTCAGAGCTGCAGCCTTTTCTTCTTCTCTTGCCTGCAGGATTCTCTGGTATTCTTCTTCAGTCATCTTTTCCATTGTGAATCCGGTGAAGCCCCACAGGATGGATACCAGTGGATTCAGCCAGTTCAGGATTGCATATGGAGCATAACCGCCTGCACCCCACTGAGGCTGACCCAGGAAGGAGCTCATGGTTGCACCACAGGTGTTCCAAGGAACGAAGTTAGAAGTAATTGTACCGGAGTCTTCCAGACATCTGGACAGGTTCTTGCCCTTCAGTCTTCTGTCTTCGAATGCTTCCTTATACATTCTGCCTGGCAGAATGATGGACAGGTACTGGTCACAGCAGATAACATTGATGAAGATACAGGAGAATACGGTAATGGTTACCAGACCGCCGGTGCCCTTAGCCAGCTTCAGCAGTGCGCCTGCCATTGTAGCCATCATACCGGTACAGTCAACGATACCACCAAATACCATTGCACACATGATCAGGGAGATAGTCCAGAACATACCCTGCATACCGTCGGAAGACAGCAGGCCAGCCAGTTCGGCCAGAACTGGATCTTCTGGGGCTTCTACAGCAGAACCGTAGTTCAGGATACCCATCCACAGCTTAGGGTCGATGCCCTGCATTGCCATAAATGGCAGACCCAGTAATACGCCGCCAATCAGAGATGGCAGTGCAGGCAGCTTCATAGCTACTGCTACAATTACGAATACTGGAGGCAGCAGATAGATTACGCCTACCTGGAAGTTATCTGTGATAAAGCCCAGGATGGAATCTACTACACCCAGGTCAGCGTTTGTAGCTTCCTTAGCGTGGGAGAAGCCCATTACCAGATATGCAACCAGTGCAACGCACAGAGACGGACCAGTTGTGAAAATCATGTGTTTGATGTGTTCAAACAGATTGGAACCAGCTACAGCTGGAGCCAGGTTAGTTGTGTCGGACAGTGGGGACATCTTGTCACCGAAGTATGCACCGGATACTACAGCACCTGCAGTCATAGCAGGGTTGAAGCCTAAAGCGGTACCTACACCAATCAGAGCTACGCCCATGGAACCTGCTGTGGACCAGGAAGAACCGGTCGCCAGGGATACTACGGAGCAGAGCAGACATGCGGTGAACAGGAAGATGGATGGAGCGATGATCTTAATACCGAAGTACATCATGGAAGGCACTACACCACCAGCTACCCAGGAACCCAGCATCAGACCTACAACCGCCAGAATCAGCATAGCCTGCATGGATCTGTTGATAGCAGCCAGAATACCCTGTTCCAGATAGTTCCATTTCCATCCGTTTAATACAGCGATAACAGCAGCGAATGC
>JAZNKW010000062.1:0-10989 GCA_045578745.1 Anaerovoracaceae bacterium | reverse complement strand
AAGAGAACCATCTCCTGAAGAAATTGCAGTGGAAATGGGTCTGTCCGTAGATAAGGTTCGTGAAATTCAGAAGATTGCACAGGAACCGGTTTCTCTGGAAACTCCAATCGGTGAAGAAGAAGACAGCCATCTGGGTGACTTCATTCCGGATGACGATGTTCCTGCACCTGCAGAAGCAGCAGCATTCTCCATGCTGAAGGAACAGCTGGTGGAAGTTCTGGATACTCTGACTGAAAGAGAACAGAAGGTTCTGAAGCTGCGTTTCGGTCTGGAAGACGGCAGAGCAAGAACTCTGGAAGAAGTAGGTAAGGAATTTGACGTTACCAGAGAACGTATCCGTCAGATTGAAGCAAAGGCTCTGCGTAAGCTGCGCCACCCAAGCAGAAGCAAGAAGCTGAAGGATTACCTGGAATAAAGGAATACTTGAATTATGATACAGTTAACACCGCGTCTTGCGGCGATTGCAAATGAAATAGAAAAAGGCGAAACCATGGCTGACATCGGAACAGACCATGGTTTCCTTCCGGTTGCCCTCTGGGAGCAGGGCGTGTGTCCGAAGGTTATTCTGGCTGATGTAAATCAGGGACCGCTGGACCGTGCAAAATCCAATGGTGCGGACTCTCATCCCGGAGTGGAGTTTGACTGCCGTCTGGGGGATGGACTGAAGGTAATCGAGCCAGGTGAAGTGGATGTTATCGTTATCGCCGGTATGGGCGGCACACTGATGACGGAAATCCTGGGTGAAGATATCGAAAAGACCTGGTCCTATAAGAAGCTGGTTCTCCAGCCCCGTAAGGACATTGGAGAGCTCCGTCACTGGATTTACAATAACTGCATGAGCATTTCCAACGAGAAACTGGTACGTGAAGGCCGTTACATCTGGCCGATTCTTACTGTAGTTCCGATTGAAAAGGCATGTCTGGGTGATCTTGGTCCGGAACGGATTGAGTGGGAATATCCGCGCAGACTGCTGGATTTCTTAAATCCGCTGACAGAAGAATACCTTGGTATGAAGCTGAAACTGGAAGAAGAGATTTTGGAAAACATGGAAAAGGGTGAACAGACCGGTCCTGCTATGCAGAATCAGAAAAACCGCGTCCGTTATATTAAGGAACTGATTCGGGATGTAAAAAAAGCACTTGACTCTACAGGTGCAGAGGGGTAAAATAATATGGTTGAGCTGAATCGGATTGCAGAAATCATCGGAGCTGCCGCACCGCTGGAAACCCAGGAAGGCTGGGATAATTCCGGTTGGCAGATCTGTCTGGATAAAAACAAAGGATCTGATGTAAATAAAATTCTGGTGACACTGGAGCTGAATGAAGATGTGGTTACTGAAGCCATTGATTCAGATGTGCAGCTGATTGTATGTCACCATCCTCTGATTTTCGGAGGAATTAAATCGGTTGACGATAAAAATATTACCGGAAACATGATTATAAAGCTGATACAGAATGGAATCAGTGTGTATGCCACCCATACACCTTTCGACAAGTGCAGTGGCGGCAATAATGATTATCTGGCTGGACTTCTGGAACTTTCTGAAATTCAGATGATTCCGGGAGATGAAACCGGTATCTGCAGAATGGGCGAACTGAAAGAAGCCATGGCTCCGTCTGAGCTTGCAGAACGGTATGCAGAACGTACAGGACAGGACAGCCGGAATTACCGTCTGGCAGGAAATCTGAATCAGGCAGTAAAGCGGATTGGACTCTGTACCGGTGCAGGTTCTGAATTTTTCGGACTGGCAGCGGCGGCAGGGTGTGACCTGTTTGTAACCGGAGATGTGAAGTACCATGAAGCGCAGCATGCCAGAGAACTGGGAATCACACTGCTGGATCTGGGACATTTCGGTTCGGAACAGATCTTTACTGAAAACATGGCATCCATTTTGAGAAATGCGCTTGGTGATTCCGTGGAAATTATAGAATCTCAGGTTTGTCTGAATCCGTTCAAAGCAGTTTAACGGGGGGAATTTTGAAATGACAGGTAAGAAAAGAGAAAAAATGATGAAAGCCGCCAGAGTCATGGCAGTCGTTCTGATTGCAGCCATGGTGGTTACATATTCCATTCAGATTTTCGCATATCTGATGTGGTAATATTATAAAATTGAATAATTCTGGGTACAGCAGACAGTCGCGTGCGCGAAAGCGTATGAGGAAAGTCCGGGCTCCGCAGGGCAAGGGTGCCAGATAACGTCTGGCGTAGGTAACTATAGGGAAAGTGCAACAGAAACATACCGCCGAAACAGTTAGGCTGTGGTAAGGGCGAAATGGTGAGGTAAGAGCTCACCGGCAGTATGGAGACATGCTGGCCGTGTAAACCCCACCCGGAGCAAGACCAAATAGGGGCCAAGGGGAGCTGCCCGTTCCCTCCCGGTTAGGTAGGTCGCTGGAGCTTGTCAGCAATGGCAAGTCGAGATAGATGATTGTCAAATACAGAACCCGGCTTATAGCTGTGCCCAGATTATTATATGAATTCTTAAAGAGTTCGAGTGAATAAAAGCATTGAAAGATTTTAAATTTCAATGCTTTTTCTGTTTTTTTGCTTTTTACAGACATTATATTGATTTAAGTACTCTGGATTTAAGTGGAGAAGGAAATTTTAAAATGTGTAAAATATATACTTTTTGTGAAAAAAACAGCGGCAATAGTCGAAAAACTAACCGAAAACTAACCCGAATGTTTTATAATGTATCCATAATTGCATGTAGTATATGATTTTGGGTAAAGTGAATTTATTTCGAGAAGAAAATCTCAATGTAATATACTATATTTTAACAAAAAGGAGTGATGTAAATGAAGGACGGAACAAGAAGCGTAAAACACAAAGCCAGCTTAGGCAGACGGATTTTGTCTGCAACCCTGGCAATGGTTATGTGCTTCAGTATGATGCAGGTGGTTGCTTTTGCAGAAGTAACTACTGAGCAGACACAGGCTGAGAAACAGATCCTGGGAGGGACTGAACCTCAGTACTACACCTGGGATGCTGATGCGAAGAAATTCAGCGGAACAGCATCGACCGGGGCTGAAGTTGCGAATGGACAGCATGAGGATGTTGTGATTTCCAAGTCCATTGCACCAACCGGTGTGGAAAACGAATTCGAAATAACCCTGGATGTGCAGACCAATCAGAGCATAGAAGAAAACATTACATATCCTAACGTGGCTGTCACATTGGTGTTGGACGTGTCTACATCTATGAGTGATGCTGACATGGAAGCTATGAAAAACGCTTTGACTGCGAATGGTGCTTTTTTGGATAAACTTGCTGCAAATGCTAACGGTGCAAAGCGTATGGTTTCTGTTGTGGCATTCTGCAAGAATGCTACATTAAAAAGTGGCTGGGTCGACATCACAGATGCGGATAATTTGAAAGATGTTAAGTCTGTAGTCAAAGCTCTTGGAAAAGACGGTGGAACCAATACTTATGGAGGCCTTTTGATTGCTAAGAATCTTTTGGCGCAGGATGTTGTATCTCCGGAAGAGTTTGCTTACCGTTATGTAGTTCTGATGACCGACGGTGTTCCTAACACTATTGTCACAAAACCAAATGTAACCATAGGTAATTATAACGGAACTTATTATAACTATGATCAGCCAATAGACCTTTGGAAATCTGAAGATAAGTATCTGGGAAAGTTTGACTGGTGGACTCACGCCGATTTTAAGGCTACAGCGGAAGGTAAGAGTTCGTATGGCGATCCTTATATCTATTCTGCGTACCGTGCGCAAAAAATAGCTGAAGAGATCCGCGTTCTTTCTAATACTGAATTGTATGCAATCGGTTATGGTAATTCTTTAAACGACTGGATTTATCAGGCAGATTACACCAAATGGAGAGATACTCTGGAAAAGGGTGAGGCCTGGCTGGCTCAGAAAGTAGCGGGACAGAGCGATCACTATTTCAAGGCTGATATGAACGGTCTGAGTACTGTATTCCAGTCTATTGTAAACGAAATCACTGTACAGGCAAATGCGTGGATGGTAACAGATCCAATGGGTGAGCATATTATCCTGGATACAGACAGTCTGGAAGGGATTGCCGGTGTTCATGTGAACGGATCGGTGCTTCAGTGGAATCTGCGTCAGGCTACCAAGGGCGACGATGGTCACTACACCATGAAGTATAAGGTGAAGCTGAATGTGCCAGGTATTATCGACGCCAATAAGAATGCCGGAGATGCTGCTGTTGAGGACGCTTTGAAAAAGTATTATCTCACCAATGGCGAGACTTCACTGACATACTATATTCAGGATGAAAACGGCAATTACCTGAATGATGCACATGGTAAGCTGAATGCATCCGAACTGGAAAATGCATTAATGACCATGCATTTTAAAGTACCTGCAGTTAAGGGTTATGCTAAGAAGCTTGCCTTTACCAAGGTAGGATCTGATGACAAATTACTAAAGAATGCTCAGTTTACTCTGGCAAACAATGCCGGAACATGGAGAGATGCTGCAACTTCTGGAGAAGATGATGTAGATGGTCAGGTAACTGGTCAGGTAACTTTCAAGAAGTGGATTCTTTCCGGTGACTCTTATGTTCTGAACGAAACTCATGCACCTGATGGTTATAATAAAATCGATCCGGTGAACTTTACATTGTCCTATGGTGAAGGACTGCCTGACTTTAATGGTGGTCAGGTTGTAGATAAACTGAAGACTGCTTATACTGATGTTACAATTACCAAAACCTGGTACAGTCCTGATGGTCAGACTCCTGATTCCATCTCTGTTACACTGAAGCAGAACGGCACTGCAATGCCTGAGTATACTGACTTTGTTATCAACAAGAGTGATTGTACCGTTAGCGATAATGGCATTTGGAGTTACACATTCGAAAATATGATTGCTCTGGATGAGGAAGGTAATACCTATACATACACTGTAGAAGAAAATGTTCCAGAAGGCTATAGGGTTGAAGGACAGGATACTCTGAATCTGATAAATATAGCAACTGGTAAAGTGAACGTTATTGTAACCAAGGAATGGCTGCTGCCAGATACCATGAATGCTACCACAGCACTGGTGGATGTCATTCTGTATGCTAATGGTGAAGAAGTAGAACGTAGAGAAGTGCATGATGGAGAGACTGTCTCCTTCATGAATCTGGATCAGTATGATAAGAATGGCAAGACCATTGTCTACACAGTAGGCGAAGATGCAGAGAGTGATACTGCTTACCAGCAGGTCGCAATCGATAAGACTGCTGAAGCTGGTCCTACTACCATGTACACTATTGTTAATACTGTAACTGATGAGACTGATGTTACTGTAAGCGGAACTAAAATCTGGAAGGATGGCGATGATGCTGATGGCCGTCCTGAAAGCATTACCGTAGAACTGTATGCCGATGGAAAGAAGATTGATACCGCTGATGTCACCGCTGCTGACAACTGGCAGTACAGCTTCACAGGCCGGCAGCGTTATAACTTCACCAGAGAAGGTGAAAGAATTATTGATGTTCATGAAATCGTCTACACTGTTGAGGAAGTGAGCGAATTTGATGGATACGTATCCAGCGTAGTTGGCTCTGATGTAATCAATACCCGTGTAGGTACTGTGGACTTCACCGTAACCAAGGAATGGGCTGCTGACCTGAGTGGTGCTGAGCACGGCCCTGTATCCGTAATCCTGTATGCAAACGGTAAACCAGTAGCTGAAGCTGAACCTTTCGTGGACAGTTATACCTTCACAGGTCTGGATAAGTACGATGCAGACGGTGTCGAAATCGAATACTATGTGATTGAAGTCCCTGTTGATGGTTATACCGCAAGCTACAGCGACGTGACTTGTGATAATGACGGTAATTATACTCAAAATATTACCAATACTCGTGACGATGCAGATGATACTTTGACGATTACAGTGACCAAAGTATGGCAGCAGCCAGGTGATGCAGAAACACTGACTGCGACCTTCGAACTGTATAAGGGAGAAGAAGCTACCGGCAAGACTCTGAATATTACAGGCAACGGGGTTGGATATTTTGAAAATCTGCCTCGCTATGAAGAAGTTACCAGAGAGGCCACAGAGGACAGTGAAGCAGTGACTGCTCTGTTTGAAATCGATTATAATGTTCGTGAAGTTAATATTCCTGCTAACTATACGAACACTGTTGCAGAGGAGTTAACTCCTGATTCTGCGGGCAACTTTACTTGTAACTTCGTTAACACTATTACCGGTACCACCGATATCTTTGTTGAAAAGAGCTGGGTGAAGCCTTCTAACGTCACTGCACCTGAAATTACCGTAGCTATTCAGAAATATGACCTGGATAGCGGTGAATGGGTTACTCTGAATGATACAATCGTGATTAAGAGTGGCGAAACAAATGGTTATGTGAAGGAACTGCCTGCATATGATTCATATGGACGCCGTATCAGTTATCGTATCACCGAACTGTCTGTCCCTGGTTACAGTTCCGCTGTGAACGGTGGATACAATGGTCAGACCGGTAATTACGAGTACAGCATTGTTAACAGCATTAATCCATCCAACAGTGAAATTACTGTAAGCAAGCAGTGGATCGATGGCAGCCGTTCTGCTGCTGAACGTCCAAGCGTTACTCTGCAGCTGCTGCGTGATGGTGAAGCATATGATACTGTAGAATTCTGGTACGACAGCACTGCTGAAAAGGTAATGGCTACTACCAAGTATGACACCATGGATGCTCTTGTAAGCGAAGATGGAAATACTTACAGTGTGAAGCTGACCGTTCCTAACTATAGTTCTGATCTTACAATGAAGCATGTTTACCGTTTGACTGAACAGGATGTTCCGACTGGATATACTAGTGTTGTAAACGAATATACTGCAACTAACACCAGAATTGGTACCCTGGATATCGACGTAACCAAGTATTGGACCGACCCTGGCGATGTGGATCGTCCGGACATCAAGCTGACTCTTACCGGTAAGGTAGGTGATGCTGAAGTGAAGACCTATGAAATTAATGTCAGCGACGACAACGGAAATGTTACCGCAACAATGAACGGTGATAACCTGACTGTAAATGCCAATGGCAACACCTGGACTATCACTGCAGCTGGTCTGAAGCAGTATCACAATGGCGAAGAAATTATCTATACTCTCAGTGAAGATGCTGTGAATGGATATACCTCTGAAACGGTAGAGGGTCAGCCATTTGCAATCAATAACGTGATTGTTGATCCTGAAAATGTGACTGTAAGTGCAGAGAAGAAGTGGGCAAATATGGAAATTGAAGGTGTATACCGACCAACATTGCCTGACAGCATTACAGTAGCTCTGTTCCGTGACGGTGTGAAGGTTGAAGGAACTGAGCGGACAGTTACTAAGGAAAATGAATATGCAATTCAGAGTTATGACAATCTGGAAATGTATTCTCCAAATGGTTCCCGTTACAGCTACCAGATTATGGAACTGAATGCTGATGGCAGCAAGGTTGTTAATGACGGTATTATAAGCTTCGGTGAAAATAACGAATATAGAGTAACCTATGCTGAAGATGGTACGATTACAAACACTTACGTTGTTCCTGCTAAGTACATGTGGATTGTAGAGACCAAATATGTTCACAAGAACTATGATGGCACAATGCTGTTAGAATGTGACACTCAGACTGAAATCTTCACTGAGGCTGAAGCGAAGACAATTACTGTGAATCCTGCAGATTATGCAGTTTGTCCTCAGGATAATCTGACTTACCAGTTAGATACCAGTCAGGAAAATATCACATCTGTCGAACTGGTAAATGAAAATCAGCTGTATAAACTGGTACTCAATTACATTCTGGTCGAAGAGGCACCTTACGTTCCACCATACATTCCACCTGTAGATCCTCCAGTGGATCCACCACAGGAACCTCCTGTAACTCCGCCGGAAGAACCTGTAATTACACCAGAAGAACCTGATGTACCTGCAGGTGACAAGGAAATCGATGATCCGCTGCATAATCTGAATGATGGCGACATCCCTATGGAAGGTCTGGAAATAGAGGATCCTAATGTTCCTAAGACTGCAGATGAATCCAATGTAAATACATGGATGCTGATTGCACTCCTGTCAGGAATGGCACTGGCTGTATCTGTACTTACAGAACGCAGACAGTTCAAGCATAAGGCATAATATGTTTGTGCGAAAAATAACTGAATAAAAACAAATTGAGGACGGCGTTACAGCCGTCCTCTTTATTTTGGTTATCTATTAACGTTCAGTTAAAATACATGATTTCTTCGTATATACTCCGTATGGATTCACATAATTGAGATGTTATTTACATAGTTTTGTGATAGTATCAATCTGCAAAAGGGATTAAAGCTGATACAGGGGGAAGTATTATGGAACGATTTATTTTACCAGCTGCAGTACAGGTGCTGCTGCTTAGTGTACAGGGAGTGTCGTATCTTTTGATTCAGAGAATTCAGGGAGAGTTTCATGATATGTCCCGTCCGGTGGATAAAAAGATTCCGCTGATTCCGCAGTCCGTATACATATACGCAATGTGGTATCCGCTGCTGTTTTTCTATCCGATTTATCTTTACAGTCTGTCAAGGGCTGTATGGCTTGTATATCTAATGGCAATTGGACTGAATGTAATCGTAAGTCTGGTGATTTATGCACTGTATCCGACCAGTTTTCAGCGGCCTGAACCGCCGGATTCCATGTTATCCGGCAAAATCCTCCGGTTACTGTATGTTTTGAATTATAGGGGCCTGAACTGCATGCCCAGCATGCATTGTTCCCAGTGTTTCATTATTCTTCTTTCGGCATGCTTCTGCGGAATGAGCGGAGTTATGCCTGCATTACCAGCCATAGGTGTAGGTATTCTGTCTCTCTTAATTGTTGAGTCCACTGTATTAACGAAACAGCATGTGATTATGGATATGCTGGCAGCACTGCCTATTGGGATTGTGTGCTATGCTGTGGCATTTGCCGTATTTAATTAATGGTATAAAAAAAGCCGCAATTGCTGCGGCTTTTTTATGTTCAGATTAATACTGTTTTACGTCTAATGCTTCTACCAGCTCGATGCTTGGGTGCTTATCACTGAAGTACTGCAGTGTAAACTGGTTCGCAAAGAGGATGATAGGGCGGCGGAAGTGGTCGAATACCAGCATAGTTCTGGAATCCAGCATATCCTTGATCTTTTCCAGAGTGTCCATATCTTCCGGATCCATGTTGATCCAGCGAGCAACGCTGTATTCGATGCGGTCCATACGGATTTCCGCGTTGTATTCGTTCTTCAGGCGATATTCGAATACTTCGAACTGGAGCTGACCAACCGCACCGATAACAACTTCGTTGTACTGGTTTCTGTAAACCTGGATTGCACCTTCCTGAGCAAGCTGGTCTACACCTTTCTGGAACTGCTTTGCTTTCATGGAGTTCTTTGGAGTTACCATAGCGAAAAGTTCCGGAGGGAAGGTAGGCAGCGGTTCGAAGAACAGCTCTTCCTTTCTTGTGGTCAGTGTATCGCCAATCTGATAGTTACCTGTATCGTAAATACCGATAATATCACCGGCAATCGCAGTTTCTACGTTTTCACGTTCGTTTGCCATCATCATGGTAGACTGTGCCAGCTTCATTTCCTTACCGGTTCTGGACAGCTTTACGGACATGCCGCGTTCAAATGTACCGGAACAGATACGGAAGAATGCAAGACGGTCACGGTGAGCCGGATTCATGTTAGCCTGGATTTTGAAGATAAAACCGGAGAAGAAATCATCGTCCGGATTAACTTCACCGTCAGTGGTCTTACGAGGGCCAGGGGCAGGGGACATATCCAGGAAGTGTTCCAGGAAGGATGTGGTACCGAAGTCTGCCAGTGCAGAACCGAAGAATACAGGGGATAATTTGCCCTTGGAAATCAGATCCATATCGAATTCGTTGCCTGCACCCTGAATCAGTTCGATTTCATCACGGAGCTGAGACAGGTTGTATCCTGCGATTTCGCCTTCCAGTTCAGGACCGAAAACACCGTCTTCACCCAGCTGGATGGTCTTGCCGGCTTTGTATAAGATAACTTCATTCTTCATGATATCGTAAATACCTTCGAAGGTGAGGCCGGAGCCGATAGGCCAGGTAACAGGTGTGGAAGGCAGGCCCAGCACATCTTCCAGTTCCTGAACCAGATCGAACGGATCCTTAGTTTCACGGTCCATCTTGTTTACAAATGTAAAAATAGGAATGCCTCTCATGGAGCATACCTTGAACAGTTTCTTTGTCTGTGTTTCGATACCCTTTGCACCGTCGATAACCATTACCGCACTGTCTACGGAGGTCAAAATACGGTAAGTGTCTTCACCGAAGTCGTTATGACCCGGGGTGTCCATGATGGAAACCACTTTGCCGCGGTATTCAAACTGCATAACGGAGGAAGTTACAGAGATCCCTCTCTGCTTTTCAATTTCCATCCAGTCGGAGGTTGCGAACTTTGCATTTCTTCTTGCCTTAACAGTACCGGCTTCACGAATCGCACCGCCGTGAAGCAGCAGCTTTTCGGTCAGGGTTGTCTTACCTGCGTCCGGGTGGGAGATAATGCCGAAGATTCGTCTCTTGTTGATTTCTTCCAGTCTGGTTGTCATTTATTTCTATCCTTTCATTTTAATTACTATATTAACATTTGCTTTTCTACATAAATTTCCTATAATATCATACCATAAATCTTGATTTTGTAAACCATTTATTGTATAATACCTTCTCGTGATTTTAAGAATTTAAGTAAGGAGGATATTGATGACAGAGAACGAACGTCTCGAAAAAGACCGTATTGAAAAGCTGACCGATGAACTGGCAAGCGAAGTAAAGAAGCATATACCGCCCGCTGAAAACAAGATGGGTACGGTCCCGGTAAAAAAACTCCTTTTGAGCATGGCATGGCCGGCAATCCTGTCCATGACAATCAGTGCTCTTTATAACATAGTAGACAGTATCTTCGTTGCAAAGGTGTGCGAAGATGCCTTTACAGCAGTATCTATTGTAAATCCGATTCAGATGCTGA
>JAZNKW010000061.1:0-6670 GCA_045578745.1 Anaerovoracaceae bacterium | reverse complement strand
ACTCGGCGACCGCAGCTTTAGCAGAGCGGCGGGATGTGATCATCGTGGCCTCCGTTTCCTGTATTTACGGTCTGGGAAGCCCGGTGGACTACGAAAACCAGGTGCTGTCTTTAAGACCGGGCATGGTGAAAGAGCGCAATGAAATCCTGCGGAAACTGGTGGACATCCAGTATACGAGAAACGACCTGGGATTCGAGCGGGGCTGCTTCCGCGTGCGGGGAGACATTATAGATATCTATCCTGCGGGCGCAGAAGCCGCTGTGCGGGTGGAACTCTTCGGCGACGAGATAGAGACCATCAAGGAAATTAACCCGGTGACCGGGGAGATTTTGGGGCTCAGAAACCATGTGGCCGTTTACCCGGCATCCCATTACGTGACCAGCCCGGAAAAGATGGAAGCCGCCATTAAAACCATTGAAGAGGAACTGGAAGACCGTGTGACCTGGTTCCGCGACCGGGGCAAACTGCTGGAGGCCCAGCGCATCGAGCAGCGGACCCGCTACGACCTGGAAATGCTGCGGGAAATCGGCACCTGCAAGGGCATCGAAAACTACTCCCGCCATATCAACGGCCTGCCGGAAGGCTGCCGTCCATATACGTTAATTGACTACTTCCCGGAAGATTTTCTGGTGATTATCGACGAGTCCCACGTGATGCTGCCCCAGCTTCGGGCCATGTATGCCGGGGACCGGTCCCGGAAATCCTCCCTGGTGGAATACGGCTTCCGTCTGCCGTCTGCCCTGGACAACCGGCCGCTCCAGTTTGAGGAGTTTGATGACCTGATCGGCCAGGTGGTGTTTGTCAGCGCCACACCGGCCCAGTACGAACGGGAACAGGCCGGCGGCATCAGTGCGGAGCAGATCATCCGTCCGACCGGGCTGCTGGATCCTCCAATCGATATTCAGCCGACAGAAGGCCAGATTGACCACCTCATCGGCGAGATTCACAAAGTAACCGGAAAGGGTGAGCGGGTTCTCGTCACCACCCTGACGAAAAAGATGGCCGAAAGCCTGACCGACTACCTGAAGAATGTGGGCATCAAGGTGCGCTATCTCCATTCCGAGGTAGACACGCTGGAGCGTATGGAAATTATCCGCGACCTGCGTCTGGGTGTTTTCGACGTGCTGGTGGGCATCAACCTGCTCCGTGAGGGCCTGGATATTCCGGAAGTGTCCCTGGTGGCCATTCTGGATGCCGACAAAGAAGGCTTCCTCCGTACGGAAACTTCCCTGATTCAGACCATCGGCCGTGCGGCACGTAACGTGGATGGCCGGGTTATCATGTATGCGGACCATATCAGCAAAGCCATGCAGGCCGCCATCGACGAAACCCAGCGTCGACGCACCATCCAGGATGCTTACAATAAGGCCAACGGAATCACTCCTGCATCCGTCAAAAAATCCGTCCGTGCGGTCATCGAGG
This sequence comes from Anaerovoracaceae bacterium, assembly GCA_045578745.1. Lineage (GTDB taxonomy): Bacteria > Bacillota > Clostridia > Peptostreptococcales > Anaerovoracaceae > RGIG7179. The sequence continues at coordinate 5,248 of JAZNKW010000061.1, read as the reverse complement.
CAACCAAGGCTGCCGAGGAGCAGGCGGAATACAAGGGCAAGAGTCCTCTGGAACTGACAAAGAAGGAACTGACCGAATACGTGAAGAAGCTGGAAAAAGAAATGAAACAGGCCGCAGCAGATCTCCAGTTCGAACGGGCTGCCCAGCTGCGTGACCAGATATTTGAATATAAAGTAAGACTGTAAGGAGTAAGTAATGCAAAAGGACATTATCATAAAAGGTGCCAATGAAAACAACCTGAAGAACCTGGATGTCACCATTCCGCGTGACAAGTTCGTGGTTCTCACCGGTATTTCCGGATCGGGGAAGTCTTCTCTGGCTTTTGATACGATTTATGCGGAGGGGCAGCGCCGGTATATGGAGAGCCTTTCTTCCTATGCCCGTCAGTTCCTGGGGCAGATGGAAAAGCCGGATGTGGAGTACATCGAAGGTCTTTCACCAGCCATCTCCATCGACCAGAAGACCACAAACCGCAACCCGCGTTCTACAGTAGGTACCGTAACAGAAATCCACGACTACCTGAGACTGCTCTATGCACGCATCGGACGGCCTCACTGTCCTGTCTGCGGCAAACCAATCAGCAGTCAGTCCGTGGATCAAATGGTTGACGTTATCATGAACTATCCGGAAGGTACGAAGCTGATGGTGCTGGCACCGGTTATCCGTCAGAAGAAGGGCGAGCATGAAAAGATTTTGGAAAGAATCCGGAAAGAGGGGTTCACCAGAGCCAGAATTGACGGAGAAATCCGACTGCTGGAAGAGGAAGAAATCAAGCTGGAAAAGACCTTCAAGCACACCATCGAAATCGTGGTGGACCGTATCGTGGTGAAGCCGGGACAGGAAAGCCGAATCAGCGAAGCCGTAGAATTGGCCATGAACGAAGGCAGCGGCCTGGTTGTGGTTGATGCGGCCCTGGGCGATGACAAGTGGGAGAAGACCTTCAGCACCAAGCTGGCATGTCCGGATCACGGCATCAGCATCGAAGAACTGGAACCGCGTATGTTCTCTTTTAACGCACCATTCGGTGCCTGCCCGTCCTGTAACGGTCTGGGCTTCACGGCCAAAATCGATCCGGAGCTGATTATCGACTACGACAAGAGCATTTACGGAGGGGCACTGAATAACATTTTCTCCTCCATGGAATACACAAGCTATTACCGCAAGGTGCTGGAAGTGCTGGCAGACATGCATGGCGTCAGCCTGGATACCACCTTCCGCGATCTGCCGAAGAAATTTGTGCAGGAACTGCTTTACGGTACCGGCAGCAAACATCTGGTCTATGACTATACCAGCCCGTCTTCCGGAAACACCCGCCATATGGACCATCCGTACGAAGGGGTCATCAACAACCTGGAGCGCCGCTACCGTGAAACTTCCTCCGAATTCATTAAGAAACGACTGGAGGCTTACATGGTGGAAGATATCTGTCACCAGTGCTACGGCAAGCGTCTGAAACCTGAAGTGCTGGCTGTTACCGTCGGCGGCATCAGTATCGCGGACTTTTCCGACCTGTCCGTGCGGGATGCACTGACCTTTATCAACGATCTGCAGCTGACCGAAATGGAAGAACAGATTGCGCACCAGATTTTGAAGGAAATCCGTGCCCGCTTAAGCTTCCTGGTGGATGTGGGGCTGGACTACCTGACTCTGAGCCGTTCTGCAGGAACTCTGTCCGGCGGGGAGTCTCAGCGTATTCGTCTTGCGACCCAGATTGGTTCCAGCCTGGTTGGTGTCCTGTACATTCTGGACGAACCGAGCATCGGCCTGCACCAGAAGGACAATGAAAAGCTGCTTGCGACTCTGCGGAACCTGACTGATATCGGAAATACGCTGGTAGTAGTAGAGCACGATGAAGACACCATGTACGTTGCCGACCACATTGTGGACATCGGCCCTGGTGCCGGCATTCACGGCGGCAAGCTGGTGGCACAGGGGACTGTGGAGGACATCAAAGCCTGTCCTGAATCCCTCACCGGTCAGTATCTTTCCGGTGCCCGCAAAATCTTTGTGCCTGACGCCCGCCGCGAAGGCAATGGCAAGTCCATCGTCATCAGGGGTGCCAATGAAAACAACCTGAAAAATATCGATGTGGAATTCCCACTGGGCAAATTCGTCTGTGTAACCGGTGTTTCCGGTTCCGGTAAGTCTTCCCTGGTGAACGAAATCCTGTATAAGGGTTCTGCCAATGTGATTAACCGTACCAAGGATCCTGCAGGAAAGCATGACGAAATCCTGGGTCTGGAGCACATCGATAAGGTAATCGATATCGACCAGTCACCGATTGGACGAACACCGAGATCCAATCCTGCTACTTACACCGGTATGTTCAATTCCATCCGTGACCTGTTTGCAGGTATGCCGGAAGCCAAACTGAGGGGCTACGAAAAGGGCCGCTTCAGTTTCAATGTGAAAGGCGGACGCTGCGAAGCCTGCAGCGGCGACGGGATTATCAAGATTGAAATGCACTTCCTGCCGGACGTATACGTGCCTTGCGAAGTCTGCAAGGGCCGCCGCTACAACCGTGAAACTCTGGAAGTGAAATACAAGGATAAGAGCATTTACGATGTACTGGATATGAGTGTAACAGAAGCGCTGGAATTCTTTAAGAACATTCCGTCCATCCACCGACATCTGGAGACGCTGGAGCAGGTGGGTCTGGGATACATCAAGCTGGGACAGCCGTCCACACAGCTTTCCGGCGGGGAAGCACAGCGTGTGAAGCTGGCCAGCGAACTGTCCAAACGTTCCACCGGCAAGACTCTCTATATCCTGGATGAACCAACTACAGGCCTTCATTTTGCTGATGTTGACAAATTATTATCAGTGCTTGACAAATTGGTCGAAGCGGGTAATACTGTAGTTGTAATAGAACATAATCTGGACGTAATCAAGCGTGCAGACCATATTATTGACCTGGGACCGGACGGCGGAGACCGCGGAGGTACCCTGGTTATCACAGGAACACCGGAGGAAGTGGCACTTTGCGAAGAATCCTACACCGGACAGTTCCTGAAAAAACTGCTGTAATCCGGCAGCAGTACGAAAACGGAGGATAAAACAATGAATAAAAAACTGAATCTGACTATGCTGACTGACTTTTATGAAATTACCATGGCGCATGGATATTTCCAGTCCGACATGGCGGACGATATCGCATATTTTGACATGTTCTTCCGGAGAGTGCCTGATGGCGGCGGATATGCCATTATGGCCGGTCTGGATCAGCTGATTGACTACCTGAAGGGACTGAAGTTCACCGATGAGGACATCGAATATCTGCGCAGCAAGAATCTGTTCTGCGAAGAATTCCTGGAATATCTCCGCAACTTCAAATTCTCCTGTGACGTGTGGGCAGTACCGGAAGGTACACCAATCTTCCCTCATGAACCGATTGTAACTGTAAGAGGTCCTGTAATTCAGGCACAGTTCATCGAAACCATGATGCTGCTGACCATTAACCACCAGAGCCTGATTGCCACCAAGGCAAGCCGTATCGTAAGAGCTGCTCAGGGCCGTTCCGTACTGGAATTCGGTACCAGAAGAGCACACGGTGCGACTGCTGCAATTATGGGTGCAAGAGCTGCTTATATCGCCGGCTGTGCAGGTACTGCCTGTGCCATTGCAGACCGTGATTACGGCATCGATGCCCTGGGTACCATGGCACACAGCTGGGTGCAGATGTATCCTGATGAATATACCGCGTTTAAGAAATATGCGGAAATCTATCCGAACAACTGCGTACTGCTGGTAGATACATATAACGTACTGAAGTCCGGTGTTCCGAATGCCATCAAGGTATTCAAGGAACTGAAACCTGCCAAGATGGGTATTCGTATTGACTCAGGGGACATTGCTTACCTGACCAGAAAGGCTCGTAAGATGCTGGATGATGCGGGACTGCAGGATTGTAAGATTACCGTATCCAACTCCCTGGACGAGTACCTGATCCGTGATATCATCATGGAAGGTGCCTGCGTAGACTCCTTCGGTGTAGGGGAACGTCTGATTACTGCCAAGTCTGAGCCTGTTTTCGGCGGCGTATACAAGCTGGCTGCACTGGAACAGGACGGCGTTATGGTACCGAAGATTAAGATCTCCGAAAACATCGAAAAGATTACCAACCCAGGCTTTAAGAACCTGTTCCGTTTCTACGACAAGGATACCGGAAAGATGCTGGCTGACGTGATGACCATGGCAGATGAAGAAATCGAAGAAGGCGACGAATATGAAATCTTCGATCCAAACGCAGTATGGAAGCGTAAGGTTCTGACAAACTATGAAGTGAGAGACCTGCATGTAAAGATTTTCGACAAGGGTGAATGCGTATACGAAAGCCCTGACATCGAAGAAATCAAAGACTACTGCATGAAGCAGATGGATACTCTGTGGTCCGAATCTCTGCGTTTCGAAAATCCGCAGACCTACTATGTGGACCTGTCTCAGAAGCTTTGGGAAATGAAGCAGGGTCTGCTGGCTCAGCACAATACCAGAAAATAAAAATCAAAGGATATATAAAAAGACTGTCTCAGATGTGAGACAGTCTTTTTTCATGCGGTCAATGCCGCGGAATGTTGAATTTACAGAGTGTTGGAAGCATTCAGCACATTTCTGATCTTGTGCTGTACCATGTCCTGAATTGCAGATCTTGCAGGGCCCAGGAACTTACGAGGGTCGAATTCTGCAGGATTTTCCATGATAAACTTTCTTACTTCTGCAGTCATTGCCAGACGCAGGTCAGTGTCGATGTTTACCTTACAGATACCGTACTTAACTGCTTCACGGATCATTTCTTCAGGAACACCCTGTGCACCGGCAACCTGTCCGCCGTACTGGTTGCACTTGGCAACGAAGTCCTGCAGAACGGTGGAAGCACCGTGGAGTACCAGAGGCGTGTCAGGAATCAGAGTATGAATCTTCTTCAGTCTTTCGTAGTCCAGGTAAGGTTCGCCCTTGAACTTGTAAGCACCGTGGCTGGTACCGATAGCGATTGCCAGGGAGTCAACGCCGGTTCTTTCTACGAATTCAGCAGCTTCATCAGGATCAGTGAAAGTAGCGGAACGAGCGTCAACCTTAACGTCATCTTCCACGCCAGCCAGCTTACCCAGTTCTGCTTCTACAACTACGCCGTGAGCGTGTGCATACTCGACGACTTTCTTGGTGATCTCGATGTTTTCCTCAAATGACTTAGAGGAAGCGTCGATCATAACGGAGCTGAAACCAAGTCGGAGGCCAAGCGGTCTTAGGAAGA
>JAZNKW010000060.1:0-18663 GCA_045578745.1 Anaerovoracaceae bacterium | reverse complement strand
GAATCAGAGCGATGTGACCTTCTTCGTCGCCGGCAACTACGATTTCCCAAATCAGTAATAATAACATCACTACGATTACGAGAAGGCATTGCCACATAGGAATCTTCTTACCCATAAATAAGTCCTCCTTACATATAAAGTGTGTAAAAGTATTGTGCAAGCGTTTTGTTCGTTCAGCTTACTACGGGAATTATAGTCTCTTTCACCCCTTTTTCACAATTACCCATGGGTATAAACTTGTCTAAACTTTAGTTTATTTGTCGAAAATTGACGGCAATGCATTCATTTTCCTTAAACAAAAAATGAAAAAACCCGGATCCACTGTACCCGGGCTTTCCCTTCACACATTTCACTTATTTGAATATTTTGAGAAAGAAAGACTTATGCTTCCAGTGCCTTCAGGGCTGCTGCCTTTTCTTCTTCTCTGGATTCCAGAAGCTTCTGATATTCTTCTTCAGACATCTTTTCCATGGAGATGCCGGTAAATCCGTAGAAGATGGATACCAGAGGGTTCAGCCAGTTCAGAATTGCGTATGGTGCATATCCGCCAGGACCCCACTGAGGCTGTCCCAGGAAGGATGTCATTGTAGCACCGCATGTGTTCCAAGGAATAAAGTTGGAAGTAATTGTACCGGAGTCTTCCAGACATCTGGACAGGTTCTTTGCCTTCAGTCTTCTGTCTTCAAAAGCTTCCTTATACATTCTGCCTGGCAGAATAATTGCCAGATACTGGTCGCAGCAGATAACATTTACAAAGATGCAGGAGAAGATTGTAATGGCAACCAGTCCGCCGGTACCTTTTACCATCTTCAGCAGTGCACCTGCCAGAGTCGCCATGATACCGGTACAGTCAACGATGCCGCCGAATACCATCGCACACATAATCAGAGAAATGGTCCACATCATGCCCTGCATACCGGAAGAAGATAGCAGACCAGCCAGCTCGCTCAGAACCGGATCAGCCGGTGCTTCTACTGCAGAACCGTAGTTCAGGATATTCATCCAAAGTTTCGGATCAACCCCCTGCATTGCCATAAATGGCAGACCCAGCAATACGCCGCCGATCAGAGAAGGCAGTGCAGGCAATTTCAGCGCTACCGCTGCAATTACGAATACCGGTGGAATGAGATAGATAAGTCCTACCTTGAAATTATCTGTAATAAATACAAGGATGCTGTCCACAATTTCCATATCCGCGTCAGCTGCACCCGACTGGCGCAGACCTAATACCAGGTATACAGCTAATGCAGCTACCAGAGATGGGCCTGTAGTCCAGATCATATGCTTTACGTGATCGAACAGGCTGGAACCAGCTACAGCCGGTGCCAGATTTGTAGTATCGGACAGCGGTGACATCTTATCACCGAAGTATGCGCCGGATACAACCGCACCTGCAGTCATTGCAGGATTAAAACCTAATGCAGTGCCTACACCAATCAGAGCTACACCCATGGAACCTGCTGTGGACCAGGATGAACCGGTCGCCAGAGATACGATGGAGCAGAGCAGGCAGGCTGTGAACAGGAAGATAGATGGAGCGATGATTTTAATTCCATAATACATCATGGAAGGTACAACCCCGCCAGCTACCCAGGAACCCAGCATCAGACCTACAACTGCCAGAATCAGCATTGCCTGCATGGAACGGTTAATTGCAGCCAGGATACCCAGTTCCAGGTAGTTCCACTTCCATCCATTTAATACAGCAACTACTGCAGCGAATGTACCGGCCAGAATCAGTGCAATATGACCTTCCTCGTCACCGGCAACTACGATTTCCCAAATCAGTAAGGCAAGCATTACTGCGATAACCAGCAGACACTGCCACATTGGAATCTTTTTACCCATTGTTTTTCCCTCCTTTTTAAATTGTAATACTTCACTTTCATAAGTACCGCCCTCCGAAGAATCTGTCCGGTTCTCGGAACTGGTCTCCTCCTTGGGCTTGGCAAGACTATACTCCCTTAGACAAAAACCTGCAATTACCTATTCGGGTGATTAAAATAAACTTTACTCTTAACGAAAAAGGGAAATATTTCTCCCTTAGCGGGCAATATACATAAAAAAAGCACCGGTTAACAGTGCGTTAACGGTGCTTTTGCGTGATTTTAGCAATCAGTTTTCAGATGGTAACGGGCTCTCCTTATGTTAGCAGCGGGAAGAGCAGTTACAGAAAATGACTACCAGGAGCAGGAAGAAGAACAGCAAGCTGGTATCGATACCGCCGCCATCTCTATCTCCTAACAGACCACAATTGTTTCCCATAAAATTCACCTGCTTCTTTCTAAATTTTTGGTTCTGAAACATATTCAGTTGTAGTATAGAATATGCTTTTACGGGAAATTGTGTGCTCCGGTTTTATTCAGTTTTTATTCCAGTTCCATCAGCTCATCGAAAATTTTCTGCATACGCTTATCCAGTGTAGCACTGACTTCTGCACATGCTTTCAGTTCCACATCAATTCTGGCAGGATACTCCTTGCTCTTCTTATAGCGCAGGTTATGCTCCAGGCTGGCCCAGAAGTCCATCGCTACCGTACGGATCTGCACTTCTACCGGAACGTCCTCACGGCCGTCCAGCAGGAATACCGGTACGGAGATTACCAGATGCAGGCTTCGATAACCATTTGGTTTCGGATTTTCTATGTAGTCCTTCTTGGTAATCAGCTTTACATCGTCCATGCCGATGAGCATTTCTGCCAGTGTGTACACGTCATCTACGAAATTGCAGACAACTCGGATACCGGCGATATCAAAAATATTGTCCCTTGCATTTTCGATGGAAACTTCCTTACCCAGACGTTCCAGCTTTTCTTCGATGCTTGCAGGGATCTTCAGACGCCGTTCCATATGATGAATTGGATTGTAGTCATGGCGTACAGCAAAATCTTCACTGAGAATCTCAATCTTGGTGCGGACTTCCTTAATCGCCGCTCTGTAAGCGTGACGGAAGACCTCGAACCCTTCCTGCTTCTCAATACGGTTTGTTGTTTTTACAGACACTGTTACGAACCTCACTTAAAACATTTTACAAAACCATTATAACCCATTATAATGGAAAAGAAAAGGATATTCATAAGGAGATTTCATGAAGATACAGAAACAATGCCTTGGAAATACTGGACTTTCGGTCAGCCGCGCAGGGTTCGGTGTGCTTCCCATGGGTCCCGCCCAGCTGGCACTGCCCCTGGAGGAAGGTGCTGACCTGCTCCTTTACGGTATGGAAGCAGGCATAAATTTTTTTGATACAGCAGAATATTATCAGACTTACCCCTATCTCCGTCTGGCCATGGACCGCTGGCAGTCCGCAGGAAATGATTCTTCGCAGCTCATCATTTCCTCAAAATCTCTGGCATCGGACTATGACGGCATGATAGAGGCCATCGAAGACGCACGTCAGCAGCTGAACCGTGAGACAATTGACATTTTTCTCATGCATGAGGTTCGCAGCGGTCAGCTGTCTCAGCGTCAGGAAGCCTGGCAGGCACTTTGTGATGCGAAGGAAAAAGGTCTTGTCCATGCTATCGGTCTTTCCACCCACCATGTAAATGTTGCTGCTGCTGCTGCCTCCATCAAAGAGCTGGATGTGGTCTTTCCCCTGCTGAACTATGCAGGCCTTGGAATCCGTATTACCGATGAAGACGGAAAGGAACGTTTTGCTCAGCCGGAAGAAATGCTGGAGGCAATCCGACTCTGCCATGATGCCGGAAAAGGTGTATACAGCATGAAAGCCTTCGGCGGCGGCAGCCTGACTGCCACTTATCAGAAAGCACTCTCATTCGTATTCAGCCAGCCGGACGTAGATTCTGTCATGCTGGGATTCGGACGTAAATCAGAGATAGACGATCTGACAGCCTGGATGGGCGGAACCATGCCTTCTGATTACAACCCCGATATTTCAAAAAAGCGGGTTCGTGTAAATCAGGAAGACTGCGAAGGCTGCGGAGCCTGCCGCAGTATGTGCGCTTCCGGTGCCATCTTCTGGAACCGGGATAACGGTCTTGCGGAAGTCGATCAGGAAAAATGCATTACCTGCGGATACTGCATTCCTGCATGTCCGGTCCGTGCCATGATTATGTACTAAAAAAGACGGCGTGTATGCTTCATTTGTCCTCGGTGCCCTGGGCACCTGTGGAATCATTCAGCATACAGCCGTCTTTTTAATATTCGATTTCACCGGGCCAGTCCTGAATTCCGCCGAATTCAACCACATTAGTATATCCCATATCTGCCAGTTTCTGAGATGCCTGTTTGCTCCGGTTTCCGCTGCGGCAGTATACCAGAATCAGCTGGTCTTTGTCCGGGAGCATCGCTTCCACGGCTGCATCATCTTCTCCGATTACTTCATTGGCCAGGTTAACCGCACCCGGAATATGTCCTGATGCAAATTCATCTGCGCGGCGCACATCCAGAATGATGTAGTTTTCTTCGGATTTCATCAGTTCCATGGCATCCTCCATATTAATCTGCTTCCACATTACGGTTTCTCCTGTCTGAGCACCATCTTCTTCCTGAAGGCTGCATCCGCTCAGCATCATTGCAAGAGCCAGGAGAACACAGAGAAGTTCTATTGTATATTTTGACAGGAACTTCTTCACAGCAAGCCCTCCCATTCAGCCTCCTTAAAGCCAACCAGAATATGGCTGCCGTCAATGAGGAGCGGACGCTTCACCAGCATACCGTCGGTAGCCAGCAGAGCAATCTTTTCTTCGTCTGTCATTTCAGGCAGACGGTCCTTCAGCTGCAGTTCCTTATATTTCAGTCCGCTGGTATTAAAGAACTTTTTTACAGGCAGACCGCTGTCAGCAATCCACGCAGCAAGTTCTTCTGCGGATGGGTTCTCTTCCACAATGTGCCGCACTTCAAATTCCAGTCCTTTTTCTTCCAGCCACTTGCGGGCCTTCTGGCAGGTTGTGCATCTTGGATAACATATAAACTTCATAGAGTATCCCCCCCTGTTTTCAATGTGATGCTTTCATTATACCACAGTCAGACAACTTTTACACATCTTACGATTGCTCATATTGACAAGTTCCGGCCCACCCTCTAAAATAGAAATGTTGAAAAAAGGAGTTTTATACCATGAACGAAAAATTTATGACGAAATACATCACTTTGCTGGGACTTGCCACCATCTGCTGCGCCCTGTGGGGAAGTGCACCGGTATGCATCAAGCTCGGATATGAGCTGTTTCAGATTCAGTCCTCAGAAACCATGAATATTCTGCTGTTTGCAGGATGCCGCTTCACACTGGCTGGTTTTCTGGTAGTTGCAGGTTACAGCCTGATCCGCAGAAAGCCGGTTCTGCCCGGCAAAACAACCGGAAAAGCGATTCTCGCCCTGGCGCTTTCTCAGACCGCTGTGCAGTACCTGCTGTACTATATCGGTGTGGCCCATGCTTCCGGCGTGAAAGCATCCATCTTATCCGGTTCCAATACCTTCTTCAGTGTAATTATTGCCTGCCTGATTTTCCGTCAGGAAAAGCTGAATATCAATAAATTCCTTGGCTGTCTGGCTGGTGTTGCCGGTATCGTGCTGATCAATATGACCGGCGCGGGAAGTGACCTGTTCAGTCTGGACATGTCTTTCCTGGGCGAAGGATTTGTACTCTTATCCTCCCTTTCCGGTGCTGTCTCCGCTGTACTGATCCGCCGCTTCTCTCAGAACAATGATGCGGTAATGCTCAGCGGATACCAGTTCATGACCGGCGGCCTTATCCTGGTGGCTGTTGCACTTACAGGAGGCGGTCAGCTGACCCATGTAACCGGAAAAGGACTGCTTCTGCTTCTCTATCTGGCTCTGGTGTCTGCTGTTGCCTACACCCTGTGGAGCCTGCTGCTGAAGTACAATCCGGTATCCCGCGTTACCGTACACAACTTCCTGATGCCAATCTTCGGTGTAATCCTGTCCACCCTCATTCTGGGTGAAAAAGGAATCTTCAGTATGAACACCGTAGGTGCACTGGTATTAGTATGTATCGGTATTTATCTGGTAAATGCGAAGAAAGAAGCGAAAAAAGAACTGTAATGAAAAACAGCCCGCTGTATGACCTGCGATTCCGCAGACGCAATGCGTCAAGGACAAGCAGGGATTACAGCCGGGCTGTTCTTTTATTATGTAGGAAATATCGTTCCGATATTTCCGGAATAACAAGAAAGTCTACCTCTGAAAATATAATCGGCGGAGCCGACTTTCTTATTTCAGGCGTCGTTCTTTTTCGTTCAGCCATTCTTCTTTGATTTCAGCAGCTAAATCAGGATTCATGCAAATTTCGGCAGCGGCTCCGGTAAATGCCAGAATGACCTTTCGCATCATTTCGTGGGCAGCAGGGCTGTCTACCTGTTCCATTGCACTCTGGTCGTGCACCAGTACAGGGACGCCGCCATCCAGCATCACTTCTGCATAAACGGTTGGGCAGAGATAGCTCACATTTCCCAGGTCACTGGATCCCATACCTTCATACTCTTCTTCCGGTACGAAACCGCCGATTCCCAGTTTCCCAAAGTGCTTTTCACACACAGATGCAAAGGATTTAAGATTAATCACTTCATCATTGTAATTTTCATAATCTCTGTATTCCACAGTGGTTCCGGTAGCTGCGGCCGCAGATTCTGCAACTGCAATCAGGCGGCGGCGGATTTCGTCCAGATAGCCGCGGGTTTTGGCACGGATTTCAAACTGGCACTGTGCAAAATCCGGAATCACATTGCTGGCCTTTCCTCCATTGGTGATAATGCCATGAACTCTTGCATCATCCCTCAGGTACTGGCGCATTGCATTCATATTGAAGAACATGGACAGCACGCCATCCAGTGCGTTGATACCTGCCTGCGGATTGATGGAAGCATGGGCAGACTTGCCGTGGAAGTCAAACTCTACGGAATACATGGCCAGGGTCACTGCACCCATGGAGAAATTCTTTGACAGGTGGGCCTGGAATACGAAGTCTACTCCGTCAAAAGCCCCAAGACGAGCCATATCAACCTTGGCACTGAAGGTTTCTTCCGCCGGAGTGCCGATAACGCGGACCTTACATTTTGCCATATCAGCAACAGAAGCCAGAGTTACACCGCAGCCGGCCATAGCCGCACCTATCCAGTTGTGACCGCATGCCTGGCCCAGGCCGCCATCAGGTCCGAAGCCCGGCAGAGCATCATATTCTGCCAGAAAGGCAATGGTCACTTCCGCATCCTCAGGGCCATACTCCGCATTAAATGCAGTAGGCAGTCCATCGTAAGGGAAGGATACACGGAAACCTTTCTTCTGCAGATATTCCGCAAGATAAGCAGAGCTGAGATATTCCTCACCGCCCAGCTCCGGATGTTCATATAAGTAGTGGCTCAGATCTACGAAACCTTCAAATTCTTTTTCACACACCTGTCCCATAATCATTTTCAGTTCACTAAGCTGATTCATCGTTTCTTCCTTTCCTACCGGTTCATGATAATCAGTCCCGCAATGCACAGGCCGATACCGATGAGATGGTTTGCGGTAATCACTTCTTTATATACCATGGCACCGACAAAAATCAGCACCACTGCCAGAGCAATGTTTCCTATGGTGGATGCAATGCTGATGTTCCAGCCCAGCTTATACATGAAAACAGATGCAACTTCCACAGCTGTAATACCCAGGGCCATAGTTACCGGTGCCCAGTTCATTTTGCCCAGCTGCACCGCCAGACTCTTGTCCTGACCCATGACCATCCACAGTATAAAGGCTGCCAACGTTGCAATGACATAGTTAAAGAACACGGCCGCGAATGGATCCATAGCATCGGGAATGGACTTGGCACTGATCTGATAAACCACGTGAGCCACCAGAATCATACCGATGGGCCACCAATATGCGATAATACTGCTCATAGTTTCCTCCTTAAAAAAAGCGTCCCGCTTATTCCTTCTAAGGCCTACTGGAATAAATCAGGACGCAGAATTACTTACCCGGCGGTAAATAAAAGCGGGTTTTATTTACTTAATAACAGTATTCTACAATGCACCTTCTGCCTTGTCAACTACTTATCAGCCTTCAGTTCGTAAACAGAACCTGCTGTAATTTCAGTCATATCCACACCAACTACAGCGTAAGCACCATCTACGTAGAAGCCCCAGTACAGACCGTCTGCTTCATAATCCAGAGTAATGCCGTTTACGGTATGCATAAACAGGCCGTACTGTGTTTCTTCGCCGGCAATCAGTCCCAGATTCACCAGTGCATCACCTACAGTTGCTTCGTCTGTCTTTACAGTTACCTGAATGGACTGACCTTCCACGTCAGTAATCACCAGCTGAAACTCAGATGCACCTTCACCGATGGTTTCACCGTCAGTTACGGTAATCAGTTCAATTTCGTCTGCAGCAGGTGCTCCGCATGCTGCAAAACCCATCATCATTACTGTAATCAGCAGCAGGCCGATCATCTTCTTTACATTGTTCTTCATTTCTTTTCTCTCCTTTTCATTTTCTTTTGAAAAGCAAACACACCGTCCTCGGCATAAAAAACTGCGGCAATCCGAATATAGCGAACTGCCGCAGCCGTATTTCTGCGTAATGATACAGCTTCCCCGTACTTGCAGGGAAATCCGTTCCAACATTTAAGCAGGTCTCCTGACTTACGTATCTTCAGTTTCCATGCGGCCTTCTCGGACTGCTCCAATGGCCGGCACATCTGCCATGCACAGAAACCTCCACGCTTACAGTGGCGGTACCGTTCGTGACTTTCACACGATTCTCTATTCTCCTCCGGCAGTTATACACCAAAGGCACTTAAACGGATATTTACTTTCTGTAGACAGAATAGCATTTCATCGAATTTCTGTCAATTCCTATTATAAAAAATACTGAAAGGCCGATGGCAGCGGCACTTCCGCATCCATCTCTTCTGCCGTTACCCAGCGGAAAGGTTCGCCCTCATCCGGCGTCCCGCAGTCACCGCAGGTAATGTAGTAGCCCGTCATATGCCACTCCACATGGCTGAAGATATGTTTGAATTTACTGGATCTGGTCAGTCCTGCCGGGCTGCAGCCCCATTCCCAGGCTCTCTGCAGTGCCTGATCCGGTGTCATTTCACCCAAAACATTTGGAAGCTCCGCAAGATTTGCTAAAAGACCTTCCGCCGGCCGTTTCCGCACCGCCATTCTGCCGCCCTCTTCCAGACTGCCGTTTGTCAGTATAAACACGGTTCGCTCTTCGATACGCCGTGCCTTCTTCTCTGCCTTTACCGGAAGTTCCATCTGTACGCTTTCTGCTCTTGCTCTGCAGAACTCTGCCGACGGACAGATTTCGCACTGCGGACGGCCGTTTGGAACGCACACCATGGCTCCCAGCTCGATAAGTCCCTGGGTGAAATCGCCGCAAAGGCCCTTCCCCTCTTCTGGATACAGTTCAGCAAGCTGGGCTGCCACCTTCTTCTTCGTTGCAGCCGCCTTAATATCACTGTAATCGGCATTAATCCGGCTCATGACCCGAAGCACATTGCCGTCCACTGCCGGCGTCCGCTGATCAAAAGCAATGGAAGCGATGGCACCCGCCGTATAATCACCAATTCCCTTAAGTGCACGGATTTTGCCGAATTCTGTCGGAAACACGCCGCCGTGCTGCTCCATGATTTTTCTGGCTGCTACCTGCAGATTGCGTGCCCTGCTGTAATATCCAAGACCCTGCCACAGTTTCAGCACCTGCTCCTCATCGGCCTCTGCCAGAGACTCAATGTCCGGCAGTGCCTCCATCCAGCGCAGGTAATATTCACGCACAGCTTCCACTCTGGTCTGCTGGAGCATGATTTCTGAAATCCAGATGTGGTATGGCTCCCGGTCCGCACGCCATGGGAGATTGCGTCGCTTTTCTGCATACCAGCCGGTCAGCACGTCGGTGAAGCAGTGATCCAAAGCCTTAGTCATTCTGTTCCTCCAGCCAGTCTGCTGCCTTTTTCATGCGCATCATACAGTCTTCCACCAGTGCACGCGGCATGGCCACATTGATACGTTCATAACCAGTACCCTCGTCTCCGAAGATATAGCCCTCATCCAGGGCAACCCTGCCAATCTGCTGCATTGCATATTCCAGCTTCTTAATATCACTGCAGTAACCGTTCATATCCACCCAAAGCAGATAGGTGCCCTGGCAGACTGCAGTTTTTGCCTTCGGCATATGTTCACGGACAAACTGTCCGATGTACTCAATATTTCCGTCCAGATATTCTTTCAGCTGATCCAGCCATTCGTCCCCTTCATTATACGCTGCAATGGCACCGGCAAGGCTCAGTGGGTTGCATCCATGTCCCAGGCTCAGCTGTCCATCTACCAGGTCATACCACTTCTTCTGGAACTCAGCACCCGGAATGATGATATTGCTGAAAGCAAGACCTGCCAGATTGAATGTTTTGCTTGGAGCCACGCAGGAAACGATGCGGTCACAGTAATCCGGTGCAATTTCAGCAGCAAGCTTCAGCATCGGAGTATGTACCACGCCCTGGCGGGTCAGGTCACAGTGGATTTCATCCGCAATAATCCACTTATTGTGCTTACGGCAGATTTCCAGAACCTTTGTTAATTCCTCTCTTGTCCAGACACGGCCCACAGGATTGTGCGGGCTGCTCAGCAGCAGGCATACATTAGCAGGATCTGCCATCTTTGCATCCAGATCTTCAAAGTCCATGGTGTAGTCAAATACACCTTCAAATTCCTCATTTTCTCTGCGGATCAGGGCATTGTTTACCACACGGCGTCCGTTGGATTCGATTTTCGCCATGAACGGATAATATACCGGCTTCTGTACTACGATGCCGTCCCCCGGACTGGTCAGCGCCTGAAGCAGCATACCGATAGCCGGAACCACGCCCGGACTGTAGAAAAGATGCTCGTGGTTGATTTCCCATCCGAAACGGCGCTTGTACCATCCCATAACCGCTTCTTTGCAGTCTCTGTTGCTGTAGCGGGTATAACCCAGAATTCCGTGGTCCACACGCTCACGGATTGCCTTCAGAATCGGCTCTGCACATTCCAGGTCCATATCAGCAACCCATGCAGGCAGTGCATCTTCCGGGCAGCCTTCCGGCATGGCATCGGTCTTGGATGCATAAGTTCCGCGGCGGTCAATTATCTTATCAAAATCGTACTTCATACTCTTTCTCCTTCATTATTCTTCCGGTTCCTTCGGCTCTGCAGCCTTCCATGCCAGGATTTTATCCAGCTTTTCTTTGGCTTTCTTTTCGTTTCCGTGGGTTCCCGGTATATAATAACGTTTTCCCTGCAGACTGTCAGGCAGACAGGTCATTCGGGTCAGTTTTTCTTCTGTATTGTGAGCATACTGATAGCCCCGTCCGTAATCCAGATCCTTCATCAGCTTGGTTGGAGCATTGCGGATGTGCAGAGGCACCGGATCAGCCGGCAAATGCTTCACATCGTATTTTGCCGATTCACAGGCCATATACAGGGAGTTGGACTTGGCCGTCATGGACAGGTAGACCACTGCATGAGTCAGGTGGACATCACACTCGGGCATACCCAGGAAGTGACAGGCCTGATAGGCTGCTACTGCCACCTGCAGGGCATTGGAATCTGCCATACCAATATCCTCGCTGGCAAACCGTACAAGTCTCCGGGCAATATATAAAGGATCTTCGCCGCCATCCAGCATACGGCAGAGCCAGTAGACAGCTGCATCGGGATCACTGTTTCGCATGGACTTATGGAGAGCAGAAATCAGGTTATAATGCTCATCACCATTCTTATCGTATAATAACGATCTGCGATTCATGCACTCCGCAAGCACCGCATCGGTAACATGAACGGTGCCGTCCGGATCAACCTCACCGTTGAGCACCGCCATTTCCAGTGTGTTGAGTGCAGTTCTGGCATCTCCGTTGGCAAAGCGGGCAATGGCTCCAATTTCTTCCTGACTGATTTCAATCTGCATATCCCCCAGACCTTTCGGACTGGTCAGAGCATGATTCAGCATCTCCGTCAAATCAGGCTCTTCCAGAGCCTTCAGCACGAAAACTTTGCACCGTGACAGAAGCGCGGAATTGATTTCAAAAGATGGATTTTCTGTGGTGGCACCTACCAGAATGATACTGCCCTTTTCCACAAAAGGCAGGAATGCATCCTGCTGCGCCTTATTGAAGCGGTGGATTTCGTCCGTAAAGAGAAGGGTCCGCTGCCCCATCTTCCGGCTTTCTTCCGCCTTTTCCATAACGGCGCGTACTTCCTTGATACCGCTGGTCACCGCACTGAACTCGATGAACTGCGCTTTGGTTTTCCGGGCGATAATGCGGGCCAGTGTAGTTTTTCCCACCCCCGGCGGCCCCCAGAAAATCATGGATGAAATCTGGTCGCGGTCAATGAGCTGGCGCAGGATTTTGCCTGGTCCAAGCAGGTGTTTCTGACCCACATACTCCTCCAGACTCTCGGGACGCAGCCGGCTGGCAAGAGGTGCATGGTTCTTTCTGTCGTCAAATAAACTAAGCTGTTCCATTTGATTTTCCTCCATTCCCCTTTTAGAATACCACAAAAAATACCTCTTTGAAACACTCATTTCCTGTGTTATACTGTTCATTGGCATTCAATGGTATTCACTGGTATTCAATTTAAAGGAGTTTCAAACATGACATTTATTCAAGAAAAAGGCCGCGGCCTGCTGCTGTGCGCATGTATCGCAGTTCCGTCCTGGCTTCTGGGAAAGCAGTTTCCCATCATCGGCGGTCCGGTCATCGCCATCCTTGCAGGTATGATCATTACACTCTTCATTAAGGACAAGACACCATACAGCAAGGGAATCACTTTCACTTCCAAGAAGATCCTCCAGTGGGCAGTAATCCTGCTGGGTTTTGGCATGAATCTGGGTGCTGTACTCTCCACCGGAGCACAGTCTCTTCCCATTATCATTACCACCATATCCACTTCTCTGCTCGTCTCCTGGCTCCTGTGCCGCCTGCTGCACATGCCTCCCAAAATCTCCACTCTGGTGGGTGTAGGTTCCTCCATCTGCGGCGGTTCTGCAGTAGCTGCAACAGCTCCTGTTATCGATGCGGACGATGAAGAAGTGGCGCAGGCCATTTCTGTAATCTTTTTCTTCAATGTGCTGGCTGCACTGATTTTCCCGGTGCTGGGAAGTGCCATCGGTTTTGATACTGCCAGCGGGGAAGCCTTCGGTATTTTCGCAGGGACGGCAGTAAACGATACTTCTTCTGTAACAGCCTGTGCGTCCACCTGGGACAGCATGTATAATCTGGGATCTGAAACCCTGGATAAGGCAGTTACCGTAAAGCTGACCCGAACCCTGGCGATCATTCCTATCACCCTGGTGCTTTCCCTTATGCAGGCACGGAAAGAAACTTCCGGTTCCGGCTTCTCTTTTAAGAAGTCCTTCCCTGTCTTTATCCTCTGGTTTATTGCAGCTTCTGTAATTACCACCGTGGCAGGTGCTTTCGGCGTACCATCTTCTGTGTTCAAGCCACTGAAGGAACTGAGCAAGTTCTTCATCATTCTGGCCATGTCCGCCATCGGCCTGAACACCAACATCGTCAAACTTATAAAGACCGGCGGCAAACCCCTCTTCATGGGCTTCTGCTGCTGGACAGGAATCACCTGCGTCAGCCTGCTGATGCAGCATGTGATGGGACTGTGGTAAAGTACCATATGAAAAGTAAAAAACCGGTTCACATAACAATGAACCGGTTTTTCTATACTTAATTTTCCTGTTTACAGTTCCTTCTGACCTGCAATCTGCAGCCAGATAGCACATTCCATACGCTTTTTGAACAGTTCACATCCGTATTCATAGGTTCCGCGGATGTCACCGGTGGCATGGTATGCGTTGGCAGCACAGCCGCCGGAGCAGTAAAGCCGTGCCCAGCAGTCATCACATTCCGGACGTGCATATACGTTGCACTGGCGGAATTCTTCCTGAGTTTCGGAAGCAGTAACACCGTCCCAGATATTGCCCATGTGATACTTTTCGTCCCCTACAAACTGGTGACATGGATACAGGTCGCCCCATGGAGTCACTGCAAAATATTCCACACCGCTGCCGCATCCGGCGATACGCTTATGGATGCATGGACCGTGAGTCAGGTCGATCATGTAGTGATAGAAGGTCAGCGGCTTACCGTCCTTCTGACGCTGAAGCATATATTTTGCCAGGTCTTCGTACTGCTGGAACAGTACCGGCAGGTCAGACTCAGTGAGAGCACAAGGATCGTCGGCAGAGCAGACTACCGGCTCCATGGAAAGCTGGGTGAAGCCCAAATCTGCCATATGCTTGATATCCTCCAGGAAATCAGTGTTATGATGGGTATAGGTGCCACGCACATAGTAACCCTTATGTCCGCGGCTTTCAGCAAACTTCTGGAATTTAGGGATAATCGTATCGTAGCTTCCCTTTCCCTGGTAGTCTACACGGAAGCGGTCGTGAACATCTCTTCGTCCGTCAATACTCATTACCACGTTATGGCACTCCCGGTTGGCAAACTCCATCACTTCATCGTCAACGTCCACCCCGTTGGTGGTCAGTGTGAAACGGAAGTTTTTTCCGTGCTGCTTTTCGATGCTGCGTGCGTACTCCACGGTCTTTTTCACCACATCAAAGTTCATCAGCGGTTCCCCACCGAAGAAGTCTACTTCCAGATTTACATGGTTTCCGGAGTTTTCCACCAGAAAGTCCATGGCCTGTTTCGCAACTTCGAAGCTCATCAGTGCCCGCTCACCCTGGTACTTGCCCTGGCTTGCAAAGCAGTATGCGCAGTTCAGATTGCAGCTGTGAGCCACGTGAAGGCAGAGGGCCTTTACATCTTTAGAGCGGCTCTTAAAGTCCATGGCAATACCTCGGAAAAGATCTTCGCTGAAGAGCTTCTTCTGTTCCTTCAGACTTTCAATGTCTGCCAGGCAGAGACGAAGCTCTTCTTCATTCACATCTTCCATGTGTCCGTACTTTTTCATCATTTCTGCCACGATGGTATCTGCATCACTGTGTTCGTACATGCTGATCATGTCGTAGGCAATTTCATCCACCAGGTGGATGGATCCAGAATGCACATCCAGCACGATGTTGTATCCGTTTAATTTATACTGATGTATCACTTATCGTCAGTTTCCTTTCACAAAAAATATAATCCGCCCGTGCAGCAAAAGGCTGACACAGGCGGGTTCGTTATTTTTCTTATTTTTCTTCCTTTTCACAAGGCTGGTTTGCAACACCACAGGATGTCTTGCAAGCAGACTGGCAGGAAGTCTGGCATTCTCCGCAGCCGCCCTTCTGAGCGCTTTCAGCCAGGTTGCGGGTTTCGATGGTTTCAATTCTTTTCATTCCAAATACTCTCCTTTCAGATAAAATAACTGTATTATTTTACATCATCACTGTTGTAAAAACAACTTACATCTAATCATATCTGTAAAATGCATTGCCGAAATCAGTTTCCGGAACTGTGTTCTTTCATCAGTTTATCCATGCTCTTCATTTCACTTCGAAGCAGTATCACTGCTGTAATGGCAGCCAGAGTATCTGCAATCGGTCCTGCATACATGATGCCGTCGATTCCCCAGATTCGTGGGAAGATGAGAATCAGCGGCAGCAGATAGATAAACTGCCGTGTCAGACTCATAAAGGTTCCCTTCAGCGGCTTACCAATAGATGTAAAGAAAGATGAGGACATTGGCTGAATTCCGTTGAGGAACATGGCGAACATGTAAATGCGGAAATACCGCACTGCAAATGCGAAATACATCTCTGATCCATCGCCGAAAAATCCGATAATCTGGCGAGGGAAGAACTGGAACATGCAGAAGGTAATAAGATGAACGATGCAGCTGGCTGTCAGAGCCAGTTTCAATACTTCTTTCACTCTGCCGTACTGTTTTGCCCCGTAATTGAAACTGCTGATTGGCTGCAGGCCATGGGAAATACCGATACAGATGGAGAAGAAGACGAATCCAACTTTACTGATAATTCCTGCACAGGCCAGTGGAATGGATTCACCGTACATGGATTGAGCCCCGTAGTAAGTCAGGGAATTGTTCATGACAATCTGCACCACCATCATGGCCATGTGGTTGCACAGCTGGGCCACACCCAGGCTGGCCGCATATCCTGCCACGCTCTTTCGTACCCGCAGATGTTTTCTTTCCAGTCGGCCTGCTTTGTAGTTGCAGAAATAGTAAAACGCCATAATGGCCGCCACAATCTGTCCAACAATGGTTGCCAGAGCTGCACCGGCCATACCCATATCAAATACTGCAATAAACAACGGGTCCAGCACACAGTTGATAATCGCACCAGACAGATTGCAGATCATGGAATACCGCGGGCTGCCGTCTGCTCTTACCAGATGGGCACCGCCGTTGGAAAATACCAGGAACGGGAACCCCAGTGCAACAATACGCACGTACTCCATAGCATAAGGAAGTACATTATCCGGAGAACCGAAGAAAATCATCATTGGCTCCAGGAACAGCTCTGTTATAATACAGAGCAGTGTACCTGCCCCAAAAAGCAGCACAGCCGCATTCCCTACGTAGTAAAGGGATTTTTCATTGTCGCCCCGTCCTCTTGCAAGATTAAATGCCGCGGAGGAACCTACGCCCAGGAAAAGAGCCATGGCTGTATTAACCGTGCTCAGAGGGAATGCCACATTAGTAGCTGCATTTCCCAGTTCCCCGATGTACTGACCGATAAAGAACTGGTCCACAATATTATACAGAGCACCCACCATCATTGCCACGATGCTCGGAATTGCGAATTTCCGGAGCAGTGGACCGACTGGTGCAGTTCCTAAAGGATTTCCCTGTTTCATGTCTGTTTTCGTCTTCAGTTTGGAATCATTCATTGCTTACGTTCCTTTAAATTATTTTTCCGGTGAATAAAACATCATCGATGTGCCAAAATCTCTGACAATCGTTCCTTCGGGAGCTTTCAGGGTCAGATACGTTACATAAAGATCACCCACGGAGCCGGATACGTTCATAATCTGGATTCCGTAAATATACCAGAACCAGCTCTCCGGTGCCTCGTGTGCCAGGATAAACAGCACTGCGCCCCAGAACAGAAGCGGTGCCAGTGCGATAATAAGGTAGGCTTTCTTTCCCAGATAGGCATCACAGCCTGCGTATGCCATTCCCTTTTTCAATTCAAATCCAAAGTCGGCCTGTCGTCCTGTAATAAAACGGATTGCCATGCCGTGCACCCACTCATGGGCGACAATATAGACGATAAGTCCTATACACATAAATCCAAGACCCATAATGGTTCGAGCCGGCCCCATTTCAAAAGCACTCTTCAGAGGGCACACCAGCAGTCCTGATACAAAGACAAGAACCACAGCAGCAGTCTGCAGCACCAGCAGCACCTTCAGGCTGTGGCGGTCCTCCGCCAGTCTCAGGTCACGATGCAGATAATAATGTTCCGGCAGCTGCCAGAATACCTGTTTTTTCATAATAAACACCCACTTCCCGTGCTGCACGCAGCCATCCGGGATAAAGATTTTGCCGGGAAGCACAACGGCCGCCCGGCTCTGTAATTACCTTATTTCAGTGCATCCAGTACGGCCTGCGCCTGACCGCCCACTTCACATACACCAGTATGCAGTACCGGCTTCTGATCCAGATCTTTCAGCCCTCTCTGTACATAAACACCGGTCTTTTCATTTAATGCACGCACCGCTGCAAAACCATCTTCTGCTTCCGCAAGACCAATAGCACGGCCTACGCTTTCCGCAAACTTGTAAGGGCTTGCAGTGGACGCAATCAGTGTCGGAGTTTCATCTCCGGTTGCTGCTGCGTAATCCTGATATACCTTGTATGCAACAGCAGTGTGGGTATCCATCAGATATCCGTGCTCTTTGTACATATCGCCTACTGCCTTTTCAGTTTCTTCTTCAGAACAGAATCCGCCGGCAAAGCACTTCATGCCTTCCTTTACCTTATCGCCGACTTCGTAGATTTTCTCTGCATCCAGCTGATTCATCCAGCCCTTTACAGCTTCGCCGTCACGACCGGACAGCAGATATAAGAGACGCTCCAGATTGCTGGAAATCAGAATATCCATGGATGGGGAGTTTGTTACGAAGAATTCTCTTCTGATATCATAAACTCCTGTATTGATAAAGTCGGTGAGGACTTTGTTTTCATTGGATGCGCAGATGAACTTGTTCACCGGAATACCCATTTCAGCTGCCAGATATGCAGCCAGAATGTTTCCGAAGTTGCCGGTAGGAACCACAATATTCACCTTTTCGCCTGCCTTCACCACGCCCCGTGCCAGCAGCTTCACATAACCATATACATAATATGCAACCTGCGGTACCAGTCGTCCGATGTTGATAGAATTGGCAGAGGACAGACGGATGCCTCTTTCTGCCAGTTTTGCAGCAAAATCATCATCACTGAAGATCTTCTTCACACCAGTCTGGGCATTGTCGAAATTGCCCTTGATAGCGAAGACGTGAGTATTTTCACCTTCCTGGCTGGTCATCTGACGCTCCTGCACCTGACTTACTGCACCGTACGGATAGAAGACCACGATTTCAGTTCCTTCCACTCCCGCAAAACCTTCCAGTGCGGCCTTACCGGTGTCGCCGGAGGTTGCTGTGAGGATGCAGATTTTATCGGTAACCCCTTCCTTCTTCAGGGAGGTTGTCATCAGATACGGCAGGATGGACAGCGCCATATCCTTAA
>JAZNKW010000059.1:0-25677 GCA_045578745.1 Anaerovoracaceae bacterium | reverse complement strand
TACCGCTGGAGTTTCCTGGACATGAACCTGAAAAAAGTACTGCCGTTTGAATACACCTACGCCAGCGAAACGGAAAACGGATTTGCAGTCGTAAAGAATACAGAAGGGCAGCTGGCGATTATCGATTTGAAAATGGTGGGGTAATATTTTGAATTTGTGAAGAGGGGTACATAAAATGGATAACAAATTAGATGCAGTAATAAAAGCAGATTTGAAGATGGTAGAGGCAGAGATCGCTCTGTCTTCCACCATGATGATACTGATGGTGCTGGCAGTAATGACTCTGTACATGTCATTTCTGGCGATTCCGGCTCTGCTGGCAGCGATGTTCTTTATCTACAAAGGTTTCTGGAAACTGTTTTATGACAGCGTCTTTGGTGCAAGCTGCGGTCTTTATCAGGCTCTGCCCATTCCCCACAGCCACCGTGTTCTCAGCAAAATCTTTGCAGCTTCCGTATGTGGGCTGGTTCCGGTTCTGGTACTGCTGATTGTATTCGCATTTTTCAATGTGGGCATGGGATATGGACTGATGGGGAACATCTTCGACCTGATTGGTGATATAGGACTGAACGGAAGTAAAGCGGGTGATGCTCCGCTGCAGGCTGCCTTATCCCTGTCAACCAGCGTGCTGGGACTGATTGCAGGGCAGCTTGCAGAGGTTTCTGTAATATTTCTTGCGATTACGTTCTACATGGTACAGCCGAAGGAAAAACATACCAATGTCCGCAAAATCCTGACTGCTGCAGGCTGCTGGCTGTTCCTGAAGGCGATTGACAATATGGGCTGGGTTTTCGAGAAGCTGAAGGTTGATATGCCTCTGCTGGAAACAGGAATGGATATTTTGATATATACCGTGGTTCTGATTGCAGCCTTCCGGCTGACAGTAGGAATGCTGGAAAAACATTATCAGAAGGGGTGAGAGAAATGAAAGTGCGGAAATTCAGTAAATACATTACGGCTGCATTGCTTCTGACCATTGCGGCCGCAAGCACAGCTGCCTTTCTGACGGTGAAAGGAATGGAACGGAGCCCGATTTTTCCGGTAAGTTCGGAAGAACGAGCAGTACAGTTTCAGAAGCATCAGGCAGAGTACATCTGGCCAACCAGCCAGTATGACCGCGTTGATTTCATCAATCTGGAAAAGGATTATTATGCAGTACAGCGGATCATTCACATGGAAGGGTATCCGTCATATTACCGCATCGTGGACCGTAATGACCAGACCATTAAAGACCTGGCGGAATATGAAATTGAATTCGTCTGGGATGAGGATTCCATTCCTGGGAATTACAGTCGGGATTATGTAACTGCCTGCAACGGAACACAGAGAAAGTGGTATATCATCGACCGTGACACGCTGGAAGTATTTCCTGCCGGAACTAATTTTATCAACATGCATCCGGAAACCGGTTATTATATGCCGGAACCGACCCAGGGGCAGACATTTCCCGGGTATCAGGTAATGAGTCCGGAAGGAGAGATTTTGCTGGAAAGCAAAGATCCCATCCAGATGACCAGTGATCCGGGTTACGTCATTCGCACGATATCAAATCAGGATGTGACGCAGCTGGTGGATATGGAAACAGGAGAGGTTCTTTATGAAAGCCGGGGGACGGAAGCAATAGAGGATTATGACCATGGATTTCTTCGGATAAACGGTACGGCTCCCGGGAAAGACCGCGAGGGCAATCCGGGAAAAATCAGCTGCTGTTATATGCTGGGTCCGGATTTCAAACCGGCACTGGGCGGCCGTCTGTTCAAAGACAGGATGACTGTAACCAGTGAATACATCTACGGGGAGGCTATCATCGGAGGCTATCTGGACGGGGAAGACAACCGGGAAACTGCGGATGGACAGTGGAACACGACGGTTGTGGTCTATAATCATGACGGACAGCTGCTGTTTGAGGGGCAGCAGGGAGACTTCCTTCTGGAACCGATGCAGGGGGAGATTTTGGCAGTCTGCCGCAGAAGTGCACCTGACAGGGACTGGAAGTACGTGTATGTCAAGCTGACGGAAGGGGGAACGGCTCATGAATAAACTGGACTACTGCATCAAAACACAGTTTCGGATGATTGCGGCGGAGCTGGCTGTGACCCTGTTTATGTTGTTTCTGACGGTGATTTTTCTAAGCTACGGTGGGTTTGGCGGAGAAGGTTATTTCCTCATGAAAGCAATCGGAAGGCCGGGCTTGATGACCGGAATCCTGGTATCTTTCTCCGCTCTGCGAAAACTGTATGTCCGCAGTGTTTACGGGGCATCCAGTGGGCTGTATCAGGCTTTGCCTGTTACGGCTGCAGAACAGATAACCAGCAAAATCTTTTCAGCTGGCGTGCTTCTGCTCCTGGCTTTCCTGCCTGCATTCTTTATCTTCGGAAACGGTCTTGGAAGTTATTATTTCGGTAGGTACCAGCTCCGGGTATTGCTGACGCAGGTTCTGGTGAACCTGGGCTATGTTCACGCACAGGCACCACTGTTTGCGGCTTTGGCAGTTGTGTCCCTCATACTCGGATGTTTCGCTGCCGCCGCTGCGGTACAGCTGATGATTGTGATGATGAATCGGAAGTGCAGAGATGGTGCGGACCGCAGCCTGGCAGCTTCTATTGGAGAAACCTGTGTCTCCATGCTGGCTGCAGGTACGGTGGCTGCCATGAATCTGGTGCCATACTGGCTGATGGTTCAGCGTGGAGAGCCGCAGCTGCCCTATCCTGCTATGCTGCCGGCAGCAGAAATTTTGCTCAATGTGGCAATAGTGCTTGCAGCGGGAAGGGGCAGTTTGAAGCTGGTCAAACATTAGAAGTTTGGACGGGGTGAAAAAGGGGGAACGACGTATGAAGAACTTCAATGCGTATCTGAAACTGAATCTTCAGATGATAAGCGGGGATCTGGTGCTGACTGGCATGGTGGGACTGTTTTATCTTCTTATGAATATGAGTTTTCTGGGGATAATCTTTTCACCGTGGATTATTCTGGGGATTGCCTGGCTAGGTTCCAGACCGTTGAAAAAACTGTTTGATGACAGTCTTTTTGGCCCTGCGGCTTCGCTTCACCTGTCTTTGCCGCTGGACTGCAGAACTGTGATACTGGTGAAGGTGATTGCTGCTCAGCTTGCCAATGTGGTGATGCTGGCATCAATTATACTGCCTCTGTTGATTGCCAAGGTGAATTTTTGGAGTCTGGGGCTGAATCTTATCGGACAGGGTAAGGAAATGTATTACAGCAGAGAGCTGATTCTGGCAGTCGTGGTGGCAGACCTGGTGTTGATCTTTTTCATGGGAATACCAATCGACTTATGGGAAAGCATTCGATATCATTCGCGGCCTTTGGATCAGCAGAACCGTGGGCGAAGATTTTTATCAAGGTTGCCGATACTGCTTCCAGCATGGGCTGTTATCTTCTGGAACTTATTCCGTGAAGATGGAGAAACACCGATTCTCGACTGGCTGGCGTCGAAGCAAGCTTTGCCGGTGCTGCTGGCAGTGGGAGCAGTGGAAATTTTGGTAGGCGTGCTGGCAGTTCGTGGCAGCATACGGCTGCTGGAGACGCGGTATCAGCGGTAGAGCGGTGCAAAGTACGCCAAATCATAGTTTTACAGCAAAAAGGAGTACCTTGCACGGCTAAAAACCATGATTTTTTCAGTAAAATGCCATTAAAAAAGCCAATTCTGCATAGTTTTATGTTACATAAATTGACTTGTGTAATATAAATCTGCAGTTTGGAGGCTTGTCTTTTGAGTTTCGGTACTCCAAATCGCTTAAAAATGGGTATTTGGAGTACTTTCGAGGATACAGTCTGTGCAGGGGGGAAGACATGAAGGGAAAAACAATCATAAACCTGACAAAGGAATATCTGAAACTGGTGCTCCTGCCATACTGCATAGCCGCTTTGGTGTGGATGATGATGATTTTTATCGGTGCAGGCTATGACTTGGCGTTGGTTGGGGCGATGTGCGGAAGTATGGCCTGTGCAGCCTGGGGATGGAAGATGATTTTTACAGATTCAGCAAAAGGTGGCCGCAGCGGACTTTATCTGGGAATCCCGGTATCTGCAGGGGAGCAGAGAACAGCAAGCGGGCTTGCGGCAGTAGCGGGAATGTTTATTATCCTGACGGGATTCATCGTAATGACAGCCGTAATCTGGAGCCGAATTGAATTTTGGGGTGCTCAGTTTGTATACCGCATGGACAGCCCGAGCCGATATTTTACGGAATGGCTGTATGGAATCTATCAGGAAGGAGGGGGAATGCTGTGAGCAGTTTGAAACATTTATTTCAGAACGGACTGATAAAAGCGATATTTATCGGGCTGATGATTCTGTCCCTTCTTTGTGCTTCAATGGTGAAGCAGCAGTTTGAAAAGATGGACTGGACAGAACAGATGCTGAGTCGGTATGAATGGGTGATTCCACTGGGAATGTATGATGAAATCAGTGCAGCGGAAATTGGGGATACGGTATATTTTCTGACTGGATCAGGTGAAGAAGGAAATAGGGAGTACACCGTTTATGAGTGGGATGGAACCTCGCTGAAGAATGATGCACAGTGGAAAAATATGCAGATTTTCCTGTCTTCTCATGGCGGAAACAGGCTGACACGGAACGTTCATCCTGCAGGATACTGGATTTCCAGAAAGTCCGGAGTGCCTGAAAGAGAATATGTTACGGATATGGAAGGCGGCCGGCTGACTTCAAACCATAGAAGTTATATGCTGCAGCTGACAGAACAGCCGGGATACGTGATTAACCTGGAAAACAATACCGTTATTTCACTGGAAACTCAGGATGTGATCTATAAGGCACTGGAGAATGAGCGGGTTATGAATCAGATGGGAAACTACTGGATTATGGAACGTGACATTCCATGGCCTCACGGAGTACCGCTGACAATCATGTATCTGCGGAACATGGATTTCTCCATGGCATTGGACGGTATGCTCTTTGATTCTGTCTATGAGGTGGAAGACGGCAAAATCTGCGGTACCGTGATTACTACCGGAACTTATGATGTTTTGCCGGAGGAAGTGATTGCTGTGGAAGAACGGATTGTGGAACCGGACGGAAGCTGGACACCTTTGTTTGATGAAGCCGGAGATGGCGTGATTCTGAGGTCGGGAGATGGGTATTATGTGACGCAGGAATGGAGTTCCGAAGAATCTAAGACACAAACGATAATTCACTTCATGGATGGCAGAGAGTCCGCAGTCATTGAGAACTGGATGGAGCCATTTGGACCATGCAGGAATGGGTTCATTGCATTTCAGAATCAGAAAGATTTGAAAGAAGGTTTTATGGATGCCAGCGGGGCGATTGTTACAGAACCGATTTTTTCCAACTGTTCTTATCCTCACCTTGATACCGCTGTGGTGGTACATTACGGTCAACTGGGCGTACTGCGTCTGAAAGGTGGTGGAGGGAATGACTAAATGGACATTGGGACCGAAGTTTGCCCCATATCTCAGTCTGAATTTCAAACTGATGAGCGGTGAATATAAAAGCAGTCTTATATATGGTCTGCTATATGGAGCAATATATGCTGGGGTAAGCAACCGTGATATGCTGCTGTTTCTGTGGATTTTTCTGATATTAGCACTGGGGTCACTAATCGGCTATGCACCAAGACTGTTAAAAGAATCTATTTCTGATGACTCGGCCATGTTCTATGTTTCCATTCCGGTTACTTCTTTCGAGACCGTGATGGCGAAGATTCTGGCTGCAGCGGCAGGGGTATGGATTCCTTTGATTATACTTGGAAACCTGTTTATGGTAGGGCTCTGTTTCTCCGAGGAAAAGTGGCGGATTTTCGTGACCCAGCTGTGGAACATGGGATTCACCCGTCAAAATCTCCTGCCAGCACTTCTTCTCATTATATGGGGGATTGTTATTCTGGGGATTGCAATCGGAGGGGCAGCGCTTTTCAGCTGGTTCCTGGGAAAACGGTTCTGCAAGAAGAAAGAACGATTGATCTGGGCAGTGTATATTCTGCTGACCGCAGTGATGCTGGTGGCCATGGCGGGAATTCTGTGGCTCATCTGGATTGCATTATTCCTGCCGGTAATGGTACGTCTGATAATAATCATGGCAGCTGCAATCGGGCTGTCTGTGCTATTCGTTCGGCTGAATGTGGCTGCACTGGAAAAGTGGTATTGTATTTAGATAATTTAGAAGGAGTGCTGTGTAATGCTGAGAAAACTTCTGAAAAACAGAATTATCCTGATATCCATCTTTATACTGGTGGCTGTAACCATTCTGACAATCTGGCAGATTGGCCGGATTCAGTTGGATGAAGGATGGGACAGAGATTTTGCAAAATCCCTGGACTGGGTGATCGTGCCGGGAATCTACGATCGGATTGCGATGGATCAAGTCGATGGCAATCTGATATTCCGTGTAGAGGGAAGTACAATTGACGGGCCTGTACATATCAACGAAGATGGAGAGACGGTTCATCTGAAGGGCCTGCAGCGCATGACTTCAAACTGGAATGGAATAGGCTATCACGATGCGGGGTATGGTATTGTACTTGAAACAGCACCGGACGGATACAGTGAAATCTGGCAGCTGGTAACCGCAGAGGGAGACGTTCTGTATGACAGCGGAATGGAAGGCTTCAGCATGTCAGAAATGCCGGGATATATTTATTTCAATACCCGTGGAAACAGCCGCGTGGTCAGAGTGGAAAGCGGGGAGACCATATATTTTGCTCCGGAAGGGGAGCGTGTGTATAATCAAATGGGAAACTACTGGATTATGTCACTGACGTTACCGGGAAAGTCGGAAATCAACCCGGAAACGCTGTACTACCTGCGGAATCTCGATTTCAGCGTGGCGCTGGACGGCATGATGTTTACGGATATTTCCGAAATTGAAGGTGACATGATCTTGGGAGAAGTCCTGGAAGATTACAATTACTATGGTGAGCGGCCGGCATACAGCACGAACAGTCCGGAACTTTCCGTATCCGAAAAAGTTCTGGATGGAAGTGGGAATGTGTTGTTTTCACCTGATGAAATCGGTGCTGGTTGTGAAATTACTTCTGCCGGGGACGGGTGGTTTATAACTTCTGAAATACATGACGGCAAACCGATTGAAAAGATGCATTTCTTTGACAGTCTGAAGGAAGGGAAAGCATTGGAACTGCCGGAAGGCAGCTTCGTGACGAATGTATATGATGGTGGCTATATGCGGTTTGATGATTCGCCAAAGGCAGGCCTCATGGATCGGAACGGAAATATCATCATCCCTGCGGAGTTCGCTTATGTTCGGGATATGGAACATAACTGCGTAGTAGTAGTCCTTGGTTCTGAGTGCGGTGTCATTCGGATTGGAGGTGACGGGAATGAAGGATAAGTGGACAGCAGGTCCTAAGTTCAATGAATATCTGAATATGAATTTCCGTCTGGTGGCAGGGTATTATGCGGCCATGCTGGCACTGTCCTGTATCGGGCTTGGGGTTGTCAGCTATCTGCTGCTCTTTTCTGCCCTGACAAAACTTTATTCCCAGACGCTCTACCACAAGCAGGCCTGTCTCTATCAGTCGGTTCCGGTGTCTTCTTTTGAGACTGTGCTGGTGAAGAGTGTAGTGGGTGCAATCGGATTTCTGATTCCGGCAGTTATTACACTTGGAATAACTGTTCTGAAATCTGTTCTGGACGCAAGCCAGCTGGAACTGTACGAGCAGATGAAAGAGATGGGACTGATGTTCCATACGGGAGCAGGAACAGTGCTGTATATGCTGAACCTTGTGATGGCATCGTTTCTGCTTTGCGGCATTGCTTTGTTTGGTGTGGCGGTAGGAAACCGTGCACGGGGAAACCGTGAGAAACAGCCCAATGCGGCTACAGTGGTGATGGTTATCGGTGGTATGATGCTGGCACTTTACGGTGTGTTCTGGATTATGGATCAGATTCAGTTCAGAAGTGCTCTGCTAAGGGGAATCCTGCAGCTTGCAGGCTGTACCTTCGGGGCAGGGCTGATGTTCTGGCTGAATGTGCGGGCACTGGATAAGTGGTATAGTATTTAAAACCTGAGGTAAAAAGAAACCGGACTGAAAAGAAAATTTCAGTCCGGTTTTCTATGTGCTAAAGAAGTTTATTGATAATCTCACTCTGAATCAGTTTTACATCAGAATTGTTATTCTGGTCGCTGTAGGTTACGATAAGATTATCCCAGGGGACAATCCCGGCCTTTTCATACATCTCCAGCTTCCACTTGTGGTGCCGCATGTAACCTTCATCGTATGGTTTGCCGCAGTGCTCCCAGTAAAACATTTTGCCGTCTCTGCGGCGCTTAATCGTAAAGTCCGGAGCGAATTCAATCCCTTCAATCACCAGAATCTGCTCGTAGCGGAATGCGATATCATGGTAGTAAAACTGCTCTGTGCAGGCTACCTCGCCCATGGATCGGACCATGAGTCCTCGGGATGTACGCTTGTTTTTCTTCTCAGGTTTATATGTGGATTGACGGTAGGGAGCCGAAGCCCATTCTGTCAGTTCATCTGCAAGCTGTGCTTCCTGTGATTGATAAAAGAACCATTCCTCAGGCAAATTTTGAAATCGCTTCGGCAGCATTTGAAGGACCGTTTCTGCTCCGGGATCCGCGTATCGTTCCAACAGCTGAGTGAGTATATGAATATCTTTCTCCAAAATCTTTCGCTCTGCTTTCAAATACTCTTTTCGGACAAGCTGCATGATGATTTCTGGCTGATGGGTAATTACTTTTCGAATCTGTCTGCTCTCAGAATTACTGACTGCCAGAAAATATGTCAGCTGATTACCACGGTGAATCTGGTGCAGCTGGCCTTCGGGTAGCCGTGCTTGTTCTGCGTTGCATAAAATCAGTCGTCTTTTTAAATTGTCCAACAAAATCTCAATTTCACGCCTGTTTTCCATGTTTTTACCTCCGTTTTCCTTGTGGTATTGCATATTTTTTTTCGCTTTTTACAAAAATCCAACGATTTTTCGATTTTTGTTGGATTTTCAGAAATTTTGTTTATATTCTGCAACATCGGAGTGAAAACAAGTATGAAAAAGCGTGAAAATGATGGATTGCGGCGGGAATGTTGCATGTTTTGAATTTATGATCTGATTATACAACGCATGGAATAAAGTGGCAACCAATATTTTACATTTGGGCGATAAAAAGAAACCCCCGAAAAGAATTCGGGGGACTTCGTCATGTTTCGACAGTTTTCGCAGCTCTTGCAAGACACAAAAATCTAATAAACTGTTTAATGGTGGCATCCGCAGCCGCAGCCTTCGCCGTGTTCGTGATCGTGTTCGTGTTCATGCTCATGTTCATGATGGTGGTCATGGTGATGGCCGCCGCATCCGCATTCATGATCGTGTTCGTGATGGTCATGGTGGTGATGTTCGTGTTCATGTCCGTGGTGATGACCGCCGCAACCGCAGCCTTCGCCGTGTTCGTGGTCGTAATGATGGTGATGGCCGTGTTCGTGGTCGTGATGACCGCCGCAGTTACAGTTTGGTTCGTTACCTGCATCCAAAGTGCCAGCCAGCAGAGCAGCTACTGCAGCATCTGCATCACCGGAAACACCCGCATATACTTCGATATCAGCATTATCCAGAGCAATTCTTGCACCCATGCCCATGCCGCCGCAGATCAGTGCGGAAACACCGGTTTCTGCCAGGTAGCCTGCCAGTGCGCCGTGACCGAAGCCATCGTTTCCGATTACTTCGCTGGAAACCACTGCGCCGTCTTCTACAGTATAAATCTTAAACTGTTCGGTACGACCGAAGTGCTGAAAAATCTGACCGTTTTCGTAAGTTACTGCAATTTTCATACTGTTATTCCTCCTCATTCTGACAGCGGCGGCAGCTGCAGCCCCGTCCTCTGCCTTCACACAAAATATAATTTCCGCCTTCAATGCGAAGCTGGCGGCTTTCACACAGAGCCTGCGCCAGTTTCCGGCGGGCATTTTCATAGATGGCCTGCACCGTGGTTCTGGCTACGTCCATGCTGACTGCAGCTTCTTCCTGAGTGTATCCAAGAAGATCCATCAGACGGATGGTTTCATATTCGTCCAGGGTCATGGCCACAGGATCCCGGCTGTCATGGCCGGTCTGGCATCCGATAGGTCCGAAGCTGAGAGCTCCCGGCAAAGCACAGATGCGCCGTCTCTTACATGGTCTTGGCATGGCGGCTCCTTTCTGACATATGTCATTTATGATGATTTCAGTATACGCCTATTCCTGACATAAGTCAATAACGAAACTGTGGTAAAGAAAAAGAAATTGTGGTAAAGTATAGGCAGTAAAAAAAGATATTTTGCGGGGAGGAAAAACCATGGCTGTAAAATTAAATGAAAATAAAGAAATCGTGGCGGATATCCGTGAGGGACTGAAGCGGACAGGAGGTTACTGCCCATGCCGTCTCCAGAGGACAGAAGAGAACAAATGCATCTGCCAGGAATTCAAGGATCAGATTGCAGACCCGGATTTTGAGGGGTACTGCCACTGCATGCTGTATTATAAGAGCAGAGACTAAATAAAAATTTATCGAATTACGATAAAAATATATTGACTTTTCGCATCGACGGGCATACTATAAAAGTACAGAAGGAGGTGCGGGATTATGACACAGAGAAAACTTGCAGGGTTGCTGAAAGTGATTTGTATCGGGCTAGCCATCATTGGAGCGGTGGTGTATTTTCTGGTTCTGCCGACCGTGGGGAAGGATCTGGTGGAGGACACCGGACTGGTGAGTGCATTCTGGCCATGGCTCTTATTCCTGTGGGGGACGGGAATTCCGTGCTATATGGCACTCTTTGAGTTCTGGCACGTGTGCGGCGAAATAAAGGCTGACAATTCGTTCTGCGAAGAAAATGCAATTCGAATGATGAATATTGCACTGCTGATTTTGGGGGATGTGGCATATTTCTTTGCGGGGAATGTTCTGTTCCTGATGCTTGGTATGAATCATCCGGGTATTTTCCTGATTTCCCTGGCTGTTGATGTATTCGGCGTGGGTATCGGTGTGGCGGCTGCGGCACTGTCCCATCTGGTGTACAAGGCAGCGGTCATTCAGGCGGAAAATGACCTGACAGTGTAGGAGGGCCTATGATTATCGTAAACATTGATGTCATGCTGGCCAAGCGGAAGATGAGTGTCACGGAGCTTTCCGAGCGGGTTGGAATTACCATGGCTAACATTTCAATCTTGAAAAACGGGAAGGCGAAGGCCATCCGTATCGAGACGCTGGACAAAATCTGCCGTGCCTTGGACTGCCAGCCCGGTGACATTCTGGAATGGGTTCCGGGGGATGAGGAAGACTCGGAGGAATAGGGCCACGTACAATAAGGACATATAGAGGAAAGGAAGTCTGCGGACTTCCTTTTTTATGTGTTTATTTCGTGCTGTTTCTTAGCATTTTCTTGACACACTTTTGACAGTTCGGTATAATTAATCTGTTAACTATTTTTTGCATTTTGTAGTTTATGACAGGAGGAAATCGACTGATGCGAAACAAATATCAGCAGATTCAGGCTCACTTCTTCGAGCTTTCCCTTGGGCTTTTTGCCGTTTGGGTGCTGCTTTCCGGACAGTTTGAAGGAAAGTTTCTGCTTATCGGCCTTTGCTCATCTCTTGCCATTGCGTATATCTGCTACCCGCTGCTGAACATTACCAATGAAAAGACGGGAAAAGTATATTTTGTATTTGGCTTAAATTATCCGAAATTATTTTTATATTTCTTCTGGCTTGTGAAAGAAATTGTAAAAGCAAGTTTTGAAGTTGCATGCCTTGTGTTCAGTCCGAAAATGAACTATGAGCCACGCATGGCTTATTTCTCCATGCCTTTTGAGAATCCCATGGCCAGCGTAATTCTGGCATTCTCCATTATCCTTACACCGGGAACCATTACCGTGGATGTAAATGACGACGGTATTTTTGAGGTGCATGCACTGACAAAAGGAATGGCAGAAGGGCTGCTGGAAGGAACCATGCAGCACAAGGTTGCGGAGCTGTTCGGCGAAACCTGTGAATTCACACCGATGCCGGAAGCGGAAACCACACATATTCCAAAGGAGGTGTGCTGATATGATGGAAACATTCTTCTTATGTATTATGATTGGTATCATTGCACTGACCTTCCTGATGCTGATATTCCTGTTTAAGGGAAACAGCGTATATGACAAGCTGATTGGTATTCTGGTCATGTCCACCAAAGTAATCCTGATTCTGATTCTGATCGGGTTCGTGGACGGACGCCGGGATATGTATGTGGATATTGCCATTTCATACGGGATTTTGGGGTTCCTCAGTTCCGTAATATTGGCCAAGTTCCTGGGACAGAAAGGAGGACGGAAACATGGACATTAGAAATATTCTGACAATTCTTTTTCTGTCCGTCGGATTCCTGTGCTTCGTTGCATCCACCATTGGCGTGTTCCGTATGAAGGACTTCTACTGCCGCTCCCATGCGGCAGGTATCTGCGGTTCTGCAGGCCTTATTTTCAGCGGCCTGGGACTGTTTATTTATGAGGGTGTAAACATTACCGGCATCAAAATTCTGCTGGTAATGCTGGCTGTCTGCCTTTCCAGCCCAATCGGCACCCATATTATCTGTAAGGTTGCCTACAAGCAGGGACTGGCTGCAGAAGCAGAATGTGCCTGCAGTACTTTAGAAGAGAAGGAGGAAAACTGATATGCCTGTATTACTGCTGGAAGGTCTTCTGCTGCTGGCACTGATCAGCATCTCCATCTGTATTATTTTTGAAAAAAATCTGCTGTCCTGCACCATTATTTACTGTGCGTTCAGCTTTGCAGCCATGCTGCTTTACATCATGGTGGGTGCTGCCGACGTTGCTTTTACGGAAGCGGTTATCGGTACGATTTCCACCGTATACTTCGTTATTGCAATCAAGTCAATCAACAGGCGGTGTAAATAATGGATAAAAAAACGAAAAGAACTGCGCTTGGCCTGATTATAGTGATTGCGCTGACAGCACTGATTGGCATGAAAGCGGGAAGCTGGCTTCCGGTAATCGGAGCACAGGAATCTCCTGCAAACAGTTATCTTTCACCTTACTACATTCTGAGTGCCAAGAAAGATACCCATGCCAACAATATCGTAACCGCAGTGCTGGCCGACTACAGAGGTTTCGATACGCTCTTTGAAACCTGCGTGCTGTTCCTTTCCGGGATTGCGACTCTGATGGTTCTGTCTACCAAGGAAAGAGTGATTCCAAGGGAGAAGCCGCATCAGCCATGGGCTTCAAAATCTCAGGACAGAGATTATCATGCAAGTTATGGCGGTACTATTCTTCAGGCATCTTTCCGTCTGATTGTACCTGTGGTAATGATTTACGGCATCTATGTACTTTTCCATGGCGAACTGTCTCTGGGGGGCGGTTTCCAGGCAGGTGCTCTGGTTGCCTGTGCATATCTGCTGGACCGTATCATGCCATCCTTTGTAACACGAATCGGTGCAGTGCGTGAAGAAAAGATGCTGATTGTGGCCGGACTGGGTGTATTTGTATATGCATTTACCGGAATTCTGCCTATGTTCTTTGGCGGCAATTTCCTGGAATACAGCAAGCTTCCGTTTGCTGCTTTTGTAGAGCACGGAGAAGCCGGACTGCACACTACCGGCATTCTGATGATTGAAATCGGTGTAAGTATCTGTGTTGCAGCCGTGATTATGACAATTCTCGAAGTAGTACTGGAAAGGACGGATTTTGAAGATGAATGATTTAATAATCAGACTTGAAGTTCTCCTTGCAGACTGGGGAATTTACATGCTGACTTTCATTCTGTTTGCCATCGGTATTTACGGCATGATTGTATGCAGCAACTATATGAAGAAACTGATGTGTATGAATATCATGCAGGTTGCAATCATCTTCTTCTTCCTGACATTCGGTCAGAAAGAGGGTGCAACACTGCCGGTTACCATTGCATCTGACTATATCAATGCAGAAACATATATCAATCCGCTGCCGCATGCTCTGATGCTGACTGCCATCGTTGTCAGCCTGGGGGTTACCGGCGTGGGCCTGGCTCTTCTCATGAAAATCCGTGATATTTACGGAACCATCGAAGAAGAGGAAATCACCGGAAAGGGGGGCAACTCATGATGAATATCATGGCGCACCTGCCGGTGCTTGTCATTGCTCTTCCGCTTTGCGGCGCCGTGCTTTGTCCGCTGGTAAGCTGGCATCATGCGGCCGCAGGCAAGCGTATGGTGATGACTTGTCTCTTCCTGTCTCTGGCATGCGCGGTAACACAGCTTGCCGGAATTATTCAGACAGGGGAACCTGTCCACTATTACCTTGGGGGATGGCAGCCTCCATATGGTATTGAGTTTGTGGTAGATGGCGTAAACGGTGCAGTTATCGTGCTGGTTGCGGCAATCTCCTGGATGACTTCTCTGTACAGCAGCCCGTTTGAACGTGCAAACCCAAGAAAATGGTTCCGGTCCACCGGCTACTACTGCCTGATTTCATTCCTGGCTGTAGGGCTTCTGGGCATGTCTACCACAGGGGACGCATTTAACTTATACGTATTCATGGAAATCACAGCGATTTCCGGTTACGGTCTCATCGCCATCGGTGAAGAAAAGGGACCGATTGCGGCGTTCCGTTATCTGATGGCAGGAACCATCGGTGCTTCCATGTATCTGCTGGGTGTAGGCTTCCTTTATGCCTCCACCGGTACACTGAATATGGCAGACCTGGCAGCACATGTGGGAACTGCTCACAGTGGCAACCTGATTATACTGGCTGCTGCCTGCATGATTGTAGGTTTTGGTATCAAGATGGCGCTGTTCCCGCTCCACGGCTGGCAGCCTGCTGCCCATTCCTATGCGCATCCTTCTGCAGACCCGATGATTGCGGGGATTATGATTAAGGTTCCGGCTTACGGTATGCTGCGTTTCTTCTACTGCGTATTCAGGGATGCAGGTCCGGTAATGGATCTGTTCTTTGATGTCATTGGCGTTCTGGGCATCTGCGGTATCCTCTATGGCTCCCTGAAAGCTCTGCGTTACTCTACCTATAACAAAATCCTGGCGTTCTCCAGTATCGGCCAGGTTGGCTATATCGCTGTAGGTTTTGCCATCGGCAATTTATATGGACTGGCTGGTGCGGTACTGCACATTCTCAGCCATGCCTTCATGAAAACCGGTCTGTTCTACACATCCGGTGCCCTGAAGTACAAGTACGGTGTGCATGTGACCGATGACTTCGGCCAGGTATACCGCAAAATGCCGAAAACTTCACTGACGCTGATCATCTGTGCACTGTCCATGATTGGTCTGCCTCCGTTTGCCGGCTTCTTCAGCAAATGGTATCTGGCTCTGGGTGCAATTCAGAACGGTCAGTGGTACTTTGTAGCGGTGCTGATTGTTTCCAGCCTGCTTTCTGCGATTTATTTCTTCCGCATTATCGAAAAACTGTTTATGAACAGAGCGACAGTAACAGAAGGGGAGCATGCCCATGGTGGACACGAGCCGCTGCAGCATGAGGCGGCAGCCCACGAAAATTTTGGCAGAACACATCTTATGGCACGTAAAAAACATCACTTTGACGGCCATTCCGAACTGCCTTGGCAGATGATGGTTCCTCTGGCACTGGTTGCCTTTGCAATCATCGGTCTTGGTCTTGGAAACGCATGGCTGGTGGGCGAAGTGCTGAAACCAACCTTAATGGAGGTGTTTCTGGCATGATGATTTTTAGTTTAAGACCTGCTCTGGCAGTGGCAATTCCGCTGCTGGCAGCATTACTGATTTTATTCTTCGGCAACCGTGTGAAGCCGAATACACGTGAGGCCATCACTCTGACTGCAGCTGTTTCCATGACAGCAGTAATCTTTTCTATGGTTCCTGCTGTACTGGCAGGGCAGGAGTATACTGCAAATCTGTGGAAACTGGCTGACGGACTGAACCTCACTCTGAAAACCGATGCGGCAGGTATGGTATTTGCCTGCATCGCCAGTGCCCTGTGGATTCTCACATCCGTATACTCTATCGGATACGTCCGCGGACACCACGAAAAGAACCAGACGGGATATTTTGCGGCGTTCGCTGCATGTCTGGGTTCTGCGGCAGGTATTGCTCTGGCTGGCAATCTGCTGACTTTCTTTGTATTCTATGAAATGCTGACACTGGCAACTTATCCGCTGGTGGCGCATTACCGTGATGATAAGGCAAAAGCTTCCGGACGGAAGTATCTGGGCTACACTCTGATTTCCGGTCAGATGTTTTTCGCTGCAATCGTATGGGTCTATGTGAAGTACGGAACCATGGAGTTTGTGCCGGGCGGTTTCATCCGGGCCGGTTCCATGGAAGCAGGGCTTATGTGTCTGCTCTTCTTCCTGATGATTGTGGGTGGTGCGGTGAAAGCCGGTGTTATGCCGCTTCATGGCTGGCTGCCTTCTGCAATGGTGGCACCGACTCCGGTCAGTGCGCTTCTCCATGCAGTGGCGGTTGTTAAGGCGGGCGCCTTCTGCGTACTGCGTGTAGTTTGCTATGTCTTCGGACCTGAGGCGGCCTCCTGGTGCGGCGGGGCAGGTATTCTGGCATGGTTTGCGGTGGCGACCATTCTGCTGTCTTCTCTGGTGGCAATGCGTCAGGATAATATGAAAGCACGTCTGGCTTTCTCTACAGTGGGGCAGCTTTCCTATATTGTACTGGGGATTGCAGTACTGGCTCCTTACAGTATTGCAGGTGCCATTTTCCACATTGTGGCTCATGCATTCCTGAAGATTACGTTATTTATGAGTGCCGGGGCGATTTTCGTCACCACCGGACTTTCTGAAATTTCAACCATGGGAGGCCTGGCAAAACGTATGCCGGCGACCTTCACCTGTTTTGCCACAGTATCTCTGGGTATCGCGGGTCTTCCGATGATGGCCGGATTTGTGAGCAAAATGAACATTCTGCAGGGTGCATGGATGATGGGCAAACCGTTCTTCATGGTGACTCTGGTGGCTGCGGCGCTGTTGGCTCTGACTTATCTGATGCCGGTAGTGCAGATGGCTTTCGGCAAGGGAACTGCAGGACAGATTCCTGCCCACAAACATGGGCAGGGAGGTCATGGCGGTCATGGAGGCCATGGCCATGGATACGGTCACGGAGAACACGGTCATGGCGGAAAAGATGGATTCGATGCGGCTCCTGCTATGCTGGTGCCTCTGATGATTACGGCTGTTATCGCAATTATTCTGGGCTGTGAACCAAATGCAGGGGTACACCTGTATGATCTGGCGCAGATGGCAGCGGAAGCAATCACGAAGGGAGGAATGTAAGATGAAGAAAAAAGCATATATTTTTCTGATTGCATTTATCCTGGTGATGGTGGTTATCGAAGTTCTGTTTGCACATCCGCATTACCATATGCCATGGAATGAAATTCCGGGTGCAGATATTCTGATTGGTTTCGCCGGTGCATGGCTGCTGATTTTTATCGCAAAGATTGTTCTGGCTCATCTGATTCAGCGTCCGACTGATTATTATGAAGGAGGTAAGCATGATGATTAACTTCCTTCAGCCTGGTATGATTCTGATTGTCTGCGGTCTTCTGGTGCTGCTGGTACCTGACCGCATGATTAATATACGACGGGCTCTGCTGGTTCTGGCACCGTCCCTGACCATGTGGGCGGTTCTGACTTCCGGCGCAGGCAAGCTGGAAATCATGTTCGGCATCATCTTTGCATTCATCTCCCTGGTGGGTGCGCTGTATAACTTCCATGTGAAAGACCGTTTTGAAATTGCGGCAGAAACTGTTTATGCAGGTGCCTCTATCAGTGTGGTATTCGCAGTGACCTGGATCAACATGATTGTATTCTGGGAACTGATGGCAGTGGCATCCTGGCTTATCGTAGTTTCTGCACGGAAGGAAAGCGCCACAAAGGCTGGTTTCCGTTATCTGATGGTACATATGCTGGGCGGCAACCTGCTGCTGGCAGGTATCGTGATTAAGCTGGTACAGGGCAGCACAGAGATTGTCTGTCTGACCGGTGGTCCGCAGGATGCAGCATTCTGGCTGATTCTGGCCGGTGTGGCACTGAATGCGGCAGTACCTCCGCTCCATTCCTGGATTGCGGATGCATATCCGGAAGCACCTATGGGCGGTACCGTTTACATGGGTTCCTTCACCACCAAGGTGGGGGTTTTCTGCCTGATTAAGCTCTTTGCAGGAACGCAGCTGCTCCTGTATTTCGGTGTATTCATGGCTATCTTTGGTGCCTGCATGGCATTAATGGAAAATGATCTGAGAAGACTCTTCTCCTATCATATCGTCAGCCAGGTGGGCTACATGGTGGCCGCACTGGCACTGGGCGGGGCGCTGGGCATCGATGGTGCTGCAGCACACGCTTTCAATAACATTTTGTATAAGGGGACACTGCTCATGTGTGCCGGTGCCATCATTGATGTGACCGGTAAGCGCAAAATCAGTGAGCTTGGAGGTCTGGGACGCAAAATGCCGTTTACGGCGGCCTGCTTCCTTGTCGCTTCTATGGCCATTGCCGGTTTCCCTCTGCTGAACGGTTTTGTCAGCAAGTCCCTGATTATGAATGCGGCGGCTGAAAGCGGAATTCACTGGGCGGAACTGGGACTGATGGTGGCATCTGTCGGTACTCTCATGTCTGTAACCCTGAAGATTAACTATTTCGTATTCTGGGGCAAGTCTGATGCAGAACTGGATGTAAATGAAGCTTCGATTCCGCTTGGACGTAAACTGGCCATGGGCATGGCTGCATTCGGATGCTTCGTCTGCGGTATACTGCCGAACTTTGTGTATGGACTGACACCTTACGGCAGCGACGGCCATCCGTTCACCGTGGATCACGTAACCCAGTACATGCAGCTCTTTGCTGCAGCAGGTATTGCCTTCCTCATGTATCTGGATCATATGAAACCACATGATGAACTGAGCCTGGATATCGACTGGCTGTACAGAAAACCTTTGCCGGCTCTTGTGAACGGTCTGTCTGTAAACTTCAACAATCTGCGTGTGGCAGTTGGGGACGGGCTCGGCAGACTGATTGCCATGGGCAACCGTTACCTGCATAATCCGCAGAAACTGGCACAGGAAGTTTTCGGTGCAAAAGAACCGGAACCTCGAAACTGTCTGGAAGACGACGATGTACTGCAGAAACCAGCAGGCTGGCTGGTGGAAATCAGCTTTATCATCTTCTTTGGAGTGGTACTGTATGTGTTCCTGAAAAAAGCATAAAGAACATAAAAAGACCCGGTCTGATGACCGGGTCTGTATTATTTTTTGAATGAATTATACGTTGAACAGGAAGTTCATTACATCGCCGTCTTTTACAACGTAATCCTTACCTTCAGAACGAACCAGGCCTTTTTCCTTTGCAGCTGCCAGGGAACCGCCTACTTCCATCAGCTTCTCATAAGCAATGGTCTCTGCACGGATGAAACCTCTTTCGAAGTCGGAATGAATCTTACCGGCAGCACCCGGAGCCTTGGTGCCTCTCTTGATGGTCCATGCTCTGCATTCCTGTTCCCCTGCAGTTAAGTAGGAAATCAGGTTCAGCAGGTGGTAGGAAGCCTTAATCAGCTTGTCCAGACCAGATTCTTCAATTCCCAGTTCTTCCAGGAACATTTCCTTTTCTTCGTCTTCCAGTTCTGCAATTTCTGATTCGATTGCAGCGGAGATAACTACAACTTCTGCATCTTCTGCAGCTGCGATTTCTCTTACCTGCTGAACGAATTCATTGTCGCCGCCTGCAACCAGGTCGTCGTCAGAAACGTTTGCTACGTAGATGATTGGCTTATAGGAGAGCAGATCCAGGCTCTTTACAAAAGCAGCTTCTTCTTCGTCCAGTTCCATAGCTCTTGCGTTATTGCCTTCGCCCAGGAATTCATTTAATCTGTTCAGCAAATCCAGTTCTCCCTGCATCTGCTTGTCAGCCTTGGCCATCTTCGCTGTCTTCTGAATACGGCGTTCCAGCAGTTCCATATCAGACAGCAGCAGTTCTGTATTGATGGTGTCAATATCGGAAGCAGGGTTAATCTTACCGTCTACATGAACGATGTTTTCGTTCTGGAAGCATCTTACCACGTGAACGATTGCTTCTACTTCACGGATGTGACCCAGGAACTTGTTTCCCAGACCTTCGCCCTTGGAAGCACCTCTTACCAGACCTGCGATGTCGCAGAACTCGATGGTGGTGTATACTGCCTTTCTGGACTTGTAAACCTTAGCTAAATTATCGATTCTTTCATCGGGAACGGTTACTACACCTACATTTGGTTCGATGGTGCAGAATGGGTAGTTTGCAGCTTCTGCGCCAGCCTTGGTGATTGCGTTGAATAATGTACTTTTACCTACATTTGGTAAACCTACGATACCTAATTTCATAATTACAGTGTCTCCTTCTTACTATTGTGTTTTCTGCTCAAGATATAATATAACACGGCA
Source organism: Anaerovoracaceae bacterium (assembly GCA_045578745.1). Lineage (GTDB taxonomy): Bacteria > Bacillota > Clostridia > Peptostreptococcales > Anaerovoracaceae > RGIG7179. The sequence goes on along the minus strand of JAZNKW010000059.1, from coordinate 5,279 downwards.
CAGCCTGCAATAATCGCCAGACTGATAACCTGGGCCTGTCTCAGAGGACCGACCATCAGGCTGTCTGTGCGGAGCCCTTCCACAAAGAAGCGTTCTACAGAATAGAGGATGCCGTAGAGGCAGATAATCTGCCCGTTGAATTTTCTGTGATATTTATCAATCCAGGTCAGCAGCCAGAAAAGGCCGAAACACCAGAGTGATTCGTAAAGGAATGTGGGATGGTAGCCTACACCATCGATAATCTGTGCCCATGGTAAATCGGTAGGACCCCCATGTGCCTCTTCATTAAAGAAATTGCCCCAGCGTCCGATGGACTGTCCTAATGGAATAATAGGGGCCATAAGGTCTGCAACATTAAGGAATGATACCTTCTTGTGGCGGCAAAGGAAATAGGCCACGGTGAAGCAGAGAATAAGTCCGCCGTGAATGGCAAGTCCGCCGCTGCGGACATCCAAAATTTTCGCCCAGTCACCTGCATACTGTTCCCAGCTGAAGATGACATAATAGGCACGTGCTCCGATAATGGCAGATGGTACCATGAAAATGACCAGATCCAGGATGAAATCAGGATCTACTCGATGGCGGTTGGCACGGGCAGATGCAATCAGAGTTGCAAGTATAAATGCACATCCAATCAGCAGGCCGTACCACATGACGTCCACTCCGAAGACGGAAAAGGCAACCCGGTCAGGTGCAATCATATAAAAATCTCCTTTATTATTCTATTCAGATTTCTGTACACAAAAATACATTATATATTCTATCAAAAAAAATGTTTATTGTCATCAAAAGTTTGGTACAATTTCTTTATGAAATACGAAAAAATTATAAAAGGGCAGTTTGTTTCACGCCCAAACCGCTTCGTTGCGGACGTAAAACTGAATCACAGCGGAGAAATTACCCGTGCTCATGTAAAAAATACAGGACGGTGCAGAGAACTCCTTCTGCCGGGATCAACTGTGTACCTTGAAGATTTCACAGACCGTATGGGAACAAGGAAGATGACCTACTCCCTGATTGGAGTAGAAAAAGTTCTGCCGGATGGACAGGTGCTTATGATTAATATGGATTCTCAGGCACCCAATAAAGTAACAGCAGAGGCACTGGCGTCAGGCAAAATTATTTTGCCGGGAATGGGCAGACTGACGGAAATCCGGGGCGAAAAAACTTACGAGGACTCACGGTTTGATTTTTATGTGGAGGATGAAGATGGGCGGAGAGGGTTCATCGAAGTGAAAGGTGTTACATTGGAGGATGGCGGCCTGGTGAGATTCCCTGACGCACCTACAGAACGTGGGGTAAAGCATCTTCGTGAACTGATGAAAGCCAGAGCAGAAGGATATATGGCCTATGCTCTATTTATTGTGCAGATGGAAGGAATGCGTCTGTTTATGCCTAACGATGACACGCACCCTGTATTTGGCGATGCACTGCGCGAGGCAGCCGAGGCAGATGTGGGTATTCTGGCATATCAGTGTCATGTGACAGAAGATACTCTGGAAGTTACATGTCCGCTGGAAGTCTGTCTGACTACGTGATATAATGAAAGTGTATTAAAACATCGGAGGATGGAAATGAAAGTGAATGTGAAAAAAAATGTACTTGCGGCTGTAACTGTGGCAGCCGTTTGTTTTGGCGTGTCCGGTTGCAGGGGTCAAAGCTACGAAATTGATGAAGCAGAATTCATGAATGAACTGATGGAAAATGTAACTTTTGACTGCGAAATGATCCAGCTGCAGGATGATGCGGTCAGTGCATTCTTTACGCTGCCGGAAGGTACAGAGGCAGCAGTTTACATGGGCAATGGTGCCTATGCAGACCATGCGGCTGTTTTTGAAGCGGTGGATGTTTCTTCAGCAGGAGAAATTCTGGATGAGATAGAGGATTATACGGATGATCTGAAGGCGTCTTTTGAGGATTATATTCCGCAGGAGGCGGCCAAAATCGACCAGGCGGTAGCGGTGCAGAAGGGTAACTGTGTGGTGCTCTGCATCACATCAGATGAAACCGCAAAATCTTTCATCGATGGTTATTTTGCTTCGGCAGGGGTCGGCGATGAGCAGGAAGATACCGCTGGGCAGAATGCTGAAGTACAGCCGGAAGATACCGGGGAAGAAGTGTCTGCGGAAGAGGAGACGGCAGCAGAAGAACCTGTGAAAGAATCAAAGTACCCTTACATTGAAATGAAGGGAGAACTGAAGGATTACGGAAATGTAATTGCAGTGGGCGATACTGCCTATGAACTGTACTCCTATTCCTCAAGTGTGGGTGATAAGTATGCTGCGGCTGTAAATTCTGCGGCAGATGCACTGGAAGGTCAGACTCGTGTCATCAGTGTGATGATACCATTAAGCTCCGGAATCACCCTTCCAAACGAGCTTTATGGCGAAATTCCAAGCAGCAGCCAGAAAAACTCTCTGAAGAAGCTGGCAGAAAAACTGAATGAAAAGGTTACGGTAGTGAATCCTTACGTAAATCTGATGAAACACCGTGACGAGTACATATATTTCCGCACCGACCATCATTGGACTGCAGACGGGGCCTATTATGCCTACGAAGAGCTTTGCCGTGAGGCCGGCATGGAGCCGATTGGCCGTGACGAAAGGGAATGTGTAGATTTTGAAGGATTTGTAGGTTCTTTCTATAAGGATACCGGAGAGAATCCGGCGCTGAAAGAACATCCTGATACGGTACGTGCTTATTATCCGGTGAGTCAGAACACATCCCTGACTTATACCACAACAGAAGGCCGGACCAATGACTGGAAGGTCATCTGGAATGTGAATGATTACGGTTCTTCCATGAAATACAGTACATTTATCGCGGGAGACAATCCTTACACTGTAATAAAAAATGAAGACCTGGAAGACGGACCGCGATGCGTGGTGGTGAAGGAATCCTTCGGCAATGCGCTGGTTCCATTCCTTGTGGATCATTATTCCAGAATCTACGTTATCGATTACCGCTACTGGAAGGGTGACCTTACTGCATTTGCGGTGGATAAGGGAGCAGATGACTTAATATTCATGAATAACCTGTCCATGATCCGCAGCGATTATCTGGTGGGTAAGCTGGCATCCATTCTGTAAGACGGCAGGCAGAAACAGAGTGTTAAGGCTGTGCTAATACACTGCAAATGTCCTGCTAATATACCGCAAACATAATGCAAAGAAATGCCGATAATTCCGTTAACGAGCCGCTAAAGAGCGGTATGGACTGCTGAATTCGATATATTTTGATGCTATAATCACCTTCATCAGAGCTCCTGAGTGAAAACGGGAGCTGCAGGAGGTGGGAATTATGATGGCACAGATTGCATCTGCATCTATTTTTCTGATTATGTTCTTGTTTGTAATATGGGATAAATTCGAGCGCCATATTGTTACGCTGCTTGCCGGCGGAAGCACTATGGTGCTCGTTTTCGGTGTCTGTATGCAGAATCCTGAATCAGCAATGCGGGTTCTGAATCTGGGACAGATATTTACCATTGAGTTCTGGTATCACAGCGGAGCAGCGGCTTCGGCCAGCGGCATTAACTGGGCTACGATTGTATTTATTGCAGGCATGATGATTATGGTAGAAGGACTGGCAGATGCAGGCTTTTTCAGCTGGCTGTGCATGACAATTGCCAAACTGGTCCGTTTTCAGCCGGTACGTGTTCTGATTGCATTTATGATTGTATCTGCTGTGCTTTCCATGTTTATCGACAGCATTACCGTAATTCTGTTCCTGGCGGCTGTGACTGTGGAACTTGGCAAAGTACTTCGGTTTAATCCTGTGCCTGTGATTCTGGCGGAAATCTTCTGCGCCAATCTGGGCGGTTCTGCAACCATGTGCGGTGACCCGCCTAATATTATTATCGGTACGTCATTGGGGTATTCCTTTGGAGACTTTCTGATGAATACCGGCGTAATCGCAGGTGTGTCACTTGTATTTGTCATTATTTATTTTTATCTGTGTTTTCGCGGAGAACTGAAAGCCGGAAGTCAAACTGCAGCTTCAGACAGAAAAAAAGGACAGTCCCTCACAGGTACCGCTGCTGCCGGTGCGGTTATAGCAGCTCAGCATACGCCGGCGTTTGTTATAACAGACAGAAAAGGCTTTCTGAAAGGGTGCGGCATATTTGCACTGGCGGTTCTGATGCTGGTTACTCATTCTGTGACCGGACTGACTGTAGCTGCCATTGGTGTCATAATTGGACTGCTTTCGCTGGCTGCTGCCGGCAAAAACGGTTTAAAACTGCTGCAGCGGGTAGATTATAAGACGCTTCTGTTTTTCGTTGGACTCTTTATTGTAGTCGGAGGCCTGGAAGAAACGGGGACGCTGGAACTGCTGGCTTCTCTTATTGAGTGGATCAGCGGGGGAAATTCCATGGTAATCATTGTGATTATCATCTGGCTGTCCGGACTGGCGAGTGCATTTGTAGATAATATTCCTTTTGCTGCCACCATGATTCCTGTCATCCGCAGTCTGGCAGCTCTGCAGGGGGTTGATCTTTCTGTTCTGGCATGGTCACTGGCCATGGGAACTGACATCGGTGGAAGTGCTACACCAATCGGTGCTTCAGCAAATGTAGTAGGTACTTCTGTTGCAGCACGCGAAGGATATCCGATCAGCTGGGGCAAATACTGTCTTTATATGGTTCCTGCAAGTATCATTGTATTGGGAATTTCCACTTTAATGGTATGGATCCGGTATTTCTGATGGCTGAAACCGTTGGAAATACTGGATGGTATATTAAATGCCGAAAAAAGATGAAAAAAATAGAAAAAAGTTTAAAAAAGTACTTGCATTTTTCTTTAATTCGTGTATAATAATATATGTTGTGTCGCTGATGACGTAAGGGCGCGGTGATGCAATGTATGGCGGTGTAGCTTAGTTGGCTAGAGCGTCCGGTTCATACCCGGAAGGTCGGTGGTTCGACTCCACTCGCCGCTACCATTAAAAATGGGCGCATAGCTCAGCTGGGAGAGCATCTGCCTTACAAGCAGAGGGTCATAGGTTCGAGCCCTATTGCGCCCACCATTTTTATTTGCGGCCTGGTAGTTCAGTTGGTTAGAATGCCAGCCTGTCACGCTGGAGGTCGACGGTTCGAGCCCGTTCCAGGTCGCCAATTAAAAATAAAATAACATGGACATGGTGGGTGTCGTCAAGGGGTTAAGACACAGGATTGTGATTCCTGTATACGTGGGTTCGAATCCCACCATCCACCCCATATAAAACCACACAACACATGATGTTGGGGTATCGCCAAGCGGTAAGGCAACGGATTCTGATTC
>JAZNKW010000058.1:0-4643 GCA_045578745.1 Anaerovoracaceae bacterium | reverse complement strand
TCTGGAATCAGAGCGATGTATTCCTTACCTTCGTAATCGAATACGCCCATGATTTCACATTCAACTTCTACGCCGTCATCGAATTCCAGAGTGATCACTTCAGTTTCTTCAACTTCCAGGTTTCTTTCGTCAGCCATTTTTGTCCTCCATTTATTAATTACTTAAAATTAACTTCTTGTGTATTTTCGGTGTATCACACCATCTCAACTATACCACATAATGGGGTATGTTTTCAACTAAAATATTCCAAAATAGCGCGTGCATTTTGCTCAGAAATACCCGGCACTTCCATTAGCTTCTCCACAGATGCTTTTTTTATGTCATCCACTGACTGGAAATGAGCAAGCAGCGCATTTCGTTTCACAGGGCCGATACCTTTGATGTTATCCAGCACAGAGTTGATGGTGTTTCGGTTATGAAGACTGCGGTGGTAATCAATGGCAAACCGGTGTACTTCTTCCTGAATGGTGCCGCAGTACTTAAAGAGCAGCGGACGGCCAGCCAGAGGAAGCTCGTCCCCGCGACCATTCACCAGTGCTCTCGTTCTGTGACTGTCGTCCTTAGCCATCCCCAGCACCGGAATGCTGATCTGCAGTTCTTCCAGTACTTTTTCAGCGACAGTAACCTGACCCTGGCCGCCGTCCATAAGGATGACATCCGGCAAAGTCTTAAATCCCGGGTCTCCCGCCAGATAACGGCGGAACCTGCGCTGCAGCATTTCCTGCAGAGAACCGTAATCGTCAGGTCCGGTCACGGTCTTAATTTTAAAACGCCGGTAGTCCTTACGTACCGGTTTCAGATTTCTGAAGACTACCATGGCACCTACCGTATCCACCCCGTTGGTGTTGGAGATATCGTAGGATTCCACACGGTAAGATTCCTTCCGGAATCCCAGTACTCCTGCCAGTTCCTCAATCAATGCCTGATTTCGTTCTTCCCCGGCTTTCAGCTTATCTTCCAGGTTCTTGGTCATTTCCCCTGCATCACGCAGCGCCAGGTCCATCAAAGCTTTTTTATCACCGCGCTGCGGCATGAAGATGCGGACTTTGCGGCCCTCTTCCTGACTTTCCAGAAACTCCTGAATCAGCTCCGCATCTTTCAGAGGTTTCGGCACCAGGATTTCCGACGGCACTGCAGCCCACTGGCTGTAATACTGCTTGATAAATTCACCAATCAGGCTGTCGTAATCATCATCAGCCTCTGCCTGCATGGAGAAGGTTTCACGTCCGGAAAGCTTGCCGTCACGCACGGTAAAAAGCACCACAGAGCGGGTATTTCCTGCACCCACCGGAAGCACCATATCCAGGTCCTTGCCGGAAACCAGGCTCACACGCTGCACCTCACCGATGGATTTTGCAGCAATAATATAATCACGGTATACAGCAGCCTCTTCGAACTGCATGGCTTCAGAATAGCCCATCATCTTCTCAGTCAGATAATCAAGCAGCTTCTTCTGACGTCCGTTCAGGAACTCCATGGCTGCATCAATATACTGCCGATATTCCTCCCTGCTTACCTGACCGGTGCAGACGCCCCTGCATTCCGCGATATGGTAATTCAGGCACGGGCGGTACCCTGGCGGAAAGCTGCGGGCAGAACAGCGCTTCAGAGTATATACCCGGTTAAGAAGATCAATCATCTGATTCACAGCACCGGCATCGCTGTAAGGCCCGAAATACTTATCTCCGTCCTTTTCGATGATACGGGTCTTTACAATCCGCGGATAGTCCTCCGATAAAGTGACCTTAATGTACGGGTATGTTTTGTCATCACGAAGCAGCACATTATACTTCGGTGCATACTTCTTGATTAAATTGCACTCCAGAATCAGTGCTTCCATCTCCGTCTGGCAGGTGATGTACTCAAACTCGGCGATATGAGATACCATGGCCCGTACCTTGGCACTGTGGTTAGCACTGCTCTGAAAATACTGGCGTACACGATTCCGCAGGGAAATTGCCTTCCCTACATAGATTACCTGCCCCAGTTTGTCCTTATGCAGATAAACTCCCGGAGTGTCCGGGAGTTTCTTTAAATTTTCTTTAATGTCAAACATTTAGTATGGCCAGCCTCTCTGTTTCATACTCTGTTCCCTCTCCAGCTCGCGGCGCGCCTGCTCCATGATACGCTGCTGGCGGCGGCGTTTTGCTTTCTTTTTGTTGATGGAACGAAGTGTCAGAACGGTGATAAACAGAAGCAGAATCACAGCTGCTCCTCCGCAGATCAGGATTGTCTGAATATTGGTAATGCCGTATGGAGACAGGAACCAGCCTTCTTCCACATCGTTTGCAGCCTTCAGACGGACTTCTCTGACCTTTTCATCAGCTAGGTAAATTTCCACCTTACCCAGACGGTCACCTTCTTTAATCGGTGCCTTCAGGTCTTCATCATAAACTACGCTGGTTGTAACCAGTGCCGGAGATGCACCTTCCGGCAGATTGATGATACCGCTGACGGAAGCCACCCCGGCAACTCTGTTTGTCGCACCGTGAGTCAGACGGGCTTCTTCAAACAGATCACCCTTTTTAAATACTTCGTAAGGGCATACATTTTCTTTTGCGTAGTTCAGCAGCTTCTTCATGTCAGGATAACGTTCCTTCATGGTGCTGCCCATGATAACCGCATAAAGTTCCAGGCCTTCGTGATTAATACCGGCAACCATGGTTGCTACTGCTTCTTCGGTAGTTCCGGTCTTGCCGCCGAAGACACCGTCATACTTCTTCACCTTAATGGTTCCGGTCGGCAGATCCATTTCGCCGCCCTTCAGAAGCAGGTTTCCGTTTTCCAGTACACGGGCTTCGGATTTATTGGTCTTCCCGATGGTATATTCAGCTGTAGCTGCGATTGTCTTCAAAGTGCGGTTATCAAAGGCCTCCGCCGCAATCAGCGCCATATCGTGCGCCGAAGAGTGCTGACCTTTTCCGTAAAGACCGGATGGATTTACAAACTTGGTATTGGTGCAGCCGATTTTCTTGGCACGGTTGTTCATTTTCTTGGCAAAATCTTTCACACTTCCGGAAGTTGCAATCGCCAGAGCCATGGCCGCATCGTTGGCAGACTCCAGCAGAGCCGCATGCAGCAGGTCACGTACAGTCACCTTTTCACCGGCCTGCAGCCAGATTTTGGTTGGAATCACTTCTGTACATTCCTGTGTTACTTCCACTTCCTGATCCAAATCCAGATTCTCAATGGCAATAAGGCAGGTCAGAAGCTTGGTCATGCTGGCAGGATTTCTTTCTTCATCTGCGTTTTTTCCCCAGATGATTTCATCGGTGGTTTCACAGTATATGATAGCTGCATCCCCATGAACGGATGGTCCGCCGGCAGCATATGCGGCAGATGCACCGCTGCCCAGCAGCATGCTGAAAATCAGTAAAAATGTAATCGTGTGTTTGAATATATGTTTCATAGTTTTCCCCTTGCTAATGTTCTGTATACGCATACAGTATAGCATGACCGGGCCGTTTTCTGCAAGGAAGAGAACTGGAAATTAAGAATTTTGCAAGAATACAAAAAGACGGCCTGCATACCGCACTTGTCCTCGACACACAGGTGTCTGCGGAATCGTTTGGCATGCAGCCGTCTTTTTACATCTCAAGTTAAATATTATCCTTCATAAACCGCCTTAATTGCCGCCAGCAGTTCGTCATAGGTTTCGTAAGCCGGAACGTCAGGATTTGCTTCCTTAATTGCATCGGTGGTGCGGAAGAGGAATCCCGCCTTGCTGGCACGAATCATACCCAGGTCATTAAAGCTGTCACCGGATGCAATGGTTTCCAGGCCTGCTGCCTGTAATGCCAGCACGGTGCTCTTCTTGGAATCTTCAATACGCATTCTGAATCCGGTTACTTCACCGGATTCTGTCACAACCAGTTCATTGCAGAACAGGGTAGGCCAGCCGAGCTTTTTCATCAGAGGCTTGGCAAACTGAGTAAAAGTATCGGAAATAATCACAACCTGACCGAAAGATCTCAGCTCATCCAGGAATTCCTTTGCTCCAGGCAGCGGATCAATTTTTTCGATAGTTGCCTGAATTTCAGGCAGTCCCAGACCGTGTTCCTTCAGGATATCCAGACGGTACTTCATCAGCTTGTCGTAGTCAGGTTCATCGCGGGTGGTTTTCTTCAGTTCAGGAATGCCGGTTTCTTCTGCGAAGGCAATCCAGATTTCAGGAACCAGAACGCCTTCCAGGTCCAGACATGTCATATACATAATTGTTTCCTCCAAATCTTTATCTGTTTTCTTCTTCGAATTTCTTCATGAATGCTACCAGCGCTTCCACGCCTTCCTTCGGCATAGCGTTGTAGATGCTCGCTCTCATACCGCCTACGCTGCGATGTCCATTTAAGTTAATCATACCCGCTGCCTTCGCATCGGAAACAAATTTCTTGTCTAAATCCGTGTCGCCTGTTACGAATACTACGTTCATCAGGGATCTGTCTTCCTTCGCTACAGGGCTCTTAAACAGCTTACTCTGGTCGATATAACTGTATAGCAGCTCTGCCTTTTCTACGTCAGCCGCGTGCATCGCCGCCAGTCCGCCCATCTCCTTGATTCTCTTAAACACCAGGCCTGCAATATAAATCGCAAAGCATGGCGGTGTGTTATACATGGAATCGTTCTTTGCGTGTACCTTGTAATCC
>JAZNKW010000057.1:0-28461 GCA_045578745.1 Anaerovoracaceae bacterium | reverse complement strand
GTACACCTTCAATATGTAAATCCGGTGACAATAGCGGGGAGGCCACACCTGTTCCCATCTCGAACACAGAAGTTAAGCTCCTTAGCGCCGATGATACTTGGTGGGAAGCTGCCTGGGAAAGTAGGACGTTGCCGGTTTTTTTATTTCCTTTAAAACATACGATGGTATAAAAAACTGCGCAGAGTGCGAAGCACTGGCGCCTTTTTTTATTTGGCTCAGCATTTGCTGAGCCTTTTTTATTTCGCCAGAATTCTTTTCTCTGTGAATTTTCGGTGACATTTTATTGCAAGTCTTGACTTTTTTCGTTATGGGGCGTATATTTATTATCAATTGAAATTCAGGAGGGGAATAAATTTATGAACAAAAGACAGAAACAGGCGCAGACAATCGCGCAGGTTGGTGCTGTGGCAGCAGTAGGTGCAGCTGCGGTACTTGGGGCTGCTAAGTGGGCCTATAATTACGCATTTAAACCCACTAAAAACCGCGGACGCAATCCATATCAGCTGATTGGACCACAGAGCGAAGAATTTAAGGATGATATTTTTTCTGCTATTGAAAGACTGGAACAGATGCCTTATGAATGGGTATATACTCAGTCCAAAGATTGTATCCGGCTTGCTGGACGCTATTACCATCAGAAAGACGGTGCGCCTCTGGTCATCTTTTTCCATGGATACAAGAGCCCTACTTTACGTGATTTTTCCGGTGGCTTTTGGATTTATTGGGAACAGGGGTATAATATTCTGATGGTAGACCAGAGAGGACACGGGGAAAGCCAGGGAGAAACCATCACTATGGGGATTAAAGAGCGCCATGACTGTGTCAGATGGGTGGAATACGCTGTAGAACGGTTTGGTTCGGATGTTCGGATTTTGCTGGGGGGAATCTCCATGGGGGCTGCGACCGTCATGATGGCGGCAGAACTTCTGCAGGATTGTCCGAATGTAAAGTGTATTCTGGCTGACTGTGGTTACAGTACTGTGGAAGGGGTTATAAAGGAAGCAATTAAGGCTATGAAGCTTCCTGTAGGACCATCCTGGAAACTGGTTAAGCTGGGTGCCAAACTGTACGGCAACTTTAATCCGGATGAAGCAAGTGCAGTTGAATCCCTGAAACATTCAAAGATTCCGGTTGTATTCATCCATGGTGAGGCTGACGAACGGGTACCTGCTGAGATGACTGCAGTGAACGCAGCTGCCTGTGGTACAGATCGGATCGCAACGTTCTATGTTCCTGAGGCGGAGCATGGTATGAGTTTCTTCCTTGATAAGGAAGGATATTATGAAACTGTAGTTACATTCGTGAAGGAACTTTTAGAAGAATAGATAAAATAAAACCTGTGGGCAGAAAATGCTCGCAGGTTTCTTTATTTTGAGTTTTATTTAGTGAAGATGGAACGGTTCAGCAGGTGAGCTGTTGTGATTGCTAATTCTCTTGGAGATGCTTTAAAATCATCCTTTTCCCACTGTATGAGCAGGGACATGACGCCGCTGACCAGGAACAGCAGAACATAATCCTGCATGTATTGGATATCTGCAGGCAGAATCTGCGGTACATAATTGTTATCGCCTACAGTAAGTTCAATGGTACGCTGTACCAGAACACCGCCCAGATTATTTCTTTCCAGAGCATGGAGAAGATCGCGGTGCTCTAGCCAGTATCGGAAAAAGTCCTCGGCAAGGGACAGGTTCAGTTCTGTCCCAGGCTGGAAAAATTCCCTGGAAAAGTCCAGAAGAGCATGGTCTACAAGGGCGTACAGAGCACCATCTTTATTGCTGAAATATCGGTAGAATGATTTTCGTGGGATGTCTAAGGTATCACAGAGATCACTGACACTGATGTTTTCATAATCGCGGTGAAGCATAATCTGGAGCAGACCGTTTTCCAGTTCTCTCTGCCGCTGCCGTGCAGGCTGATTCACGCAGTTTTTATACATGAAGTTTTCCTCCGCAGTTTGGTTGTTACTGCTATTCTAACAAATTGCATATATGAAAACAAGCAATTTACATATAAAAGTGTCACAAAAGTGACATTTTGGCACTGTTCACATAACCTTCACATTTGGTATAATGTCAATAATAGGCGTTTTATGCGCTGAAATGCAATTATTCTTTTAGGATTTTCAAGGAGGATTAATCCAATGGGCAAGAAAGCTCCGGTCCTGGATGCACAGGGCCATCGCAAATTCAGTATGCGTGATAACATTGCGTATGCTATGGGTGACTTCGGCTGCAACATGTCTTTCGCACTGAAGGGTACACTGATTATTTTCTGGACACAGTTCATGGGTATGGACTCTATGCTCTATGCTGGTCTGCTGCTTCTGGTACAGATTTGGGACGCTATTAACGACCCTCTGATCGGTTCCATCATCGACGCAGATAAACACAAGTATAAGAGAAACAAGTTCCTGGCTTACATCTTTGCCGGTTCCATCGGTCTGGTTGTGGCTGGTGCGCTGTGCTTCGTACCGCTGCCAAATGCATCTGCTATGGCGAAGAATATCATCTTCGTGGCAGGTTATGTAATCTGGGATGCATTCTATACTGTAGCAAACGTTCCTTACGGTTCCCTGCTGGGTCTGATTTCTGATGACGCAGGTGACAGAGCTTCTCTGTCTGCATTCAGATCTGTTGGTTCCCTGGTGGGCAACATGGTGCCTATGGTAATCCTGCCTTTCATCATTTATGACGAAAATGAAAACATCGTAGGTCAGAAGGTATTCCTGGCTGCTCTGATTATGGGTATTCTGGGCTTCTTCGCATTCCAGTTCATGATCAGAAACACTGAAATCCGTGTGGATACAGAAGTGAAGGCTGGTGAAGAAAGAGAAAAGTTCAATGTTGTCAAGGCAATGGGCAACTTCATCAAGAACAGACCTGCAGTAGGCGCAACTGTAGCTGCAATGGGTATGTTCATCGGTATGCAGGGTTCTACCGCTGCAGTAACCGTACTGTTCCAGTCCTACTTCAAGGCTGTAGAACTGTCCGGTGTAGTATCTGCATTTGCAATGATTCCAATCGTATTATTTACACCTCTGGCTCGTAAGATGGTAGTGAAGTACGGTAAGAAGGAACTGGCTACTGTTGGTTCCATTGCCAGCGTTATCGCAGGTATCATGCTGATTGTAATGCCAATCACTCCTGACATGAAGGGTGTAGTAATCTACATTCTGTGCCAGCTGATTTTCGCTCTGGGTATGGGTATCTATTCTACCGTATCCTGGGGTATGATGGGCGACGCAATCGACTACAATGAATGGAAATTCGGTACCAGAGAAGAAGGTACAGTTTATGCAATGCATTCCTTCTTCCGTAAGCTTGCACAGGGTGCAGGTCCTTCCCTGGTTCTGGTAATCATGGTATTCCTGGGTTATGTAGAAGAAAACCAGGGTAACCAGACTATGGAAGTTGCAACCAACATGCGTTATCTGGTAGCAGGCCTGTACCTGGTAGCTGCTATCTTCATGTTCGTTGGCCTGGGTCTGATCTATAACCTGAACAAGAAGACCACTCAGAAGATGTCTGAAGAACTGGCTGAACGCCGCGCAGCATAGCTGATTTCCAGTCAAGCTGAAAATATGAATTTTAAAACGCGTTCCGTTATCGGAGCGCGTTTTTTCATGTGACTATGAATTTCGGTATTCTTTCGGTGTCATGCCGGTGTATTTTTTAAACAGTCTGGAAAAGTACTGTACATCGGTAATTCCGCAGTGCTGTGCGATGGTCTGAATCTGCAGCGTGGTGGTCTGAAGCAGATGCCGGGCAAAATCCATGCGACGCTGGTTGACGAAGTCTGTAAGAGTTTGGCCGGTTTCACGCCGGAAGAGTGCTGACAGATATCCGGGACTCAGATTCTGAGTATGAGACAGGGTACTGAGAGACAAATCTGCTGTCAGGTCTGCATCAATCTGGAGGATTGTTTTCTGTACCGGTGCAGAGAAATTTTTCATGGAATGTTTCCGCACCAGCTTACAGTAAGTATAGCCCATATCGCTCATCAGTTTCTGCAGTGCATCTACGGAAGTCATCAGCTCAATCTGATGTGCAAAAGAAGACGACGCCTGGTCCAGATAAATCGGATGTACACCACCGGACTGAGCTGCTTTACGGAACAGGGTGTTCATGATAATGCTGTAATTCTTCATGTTACGGACAGGATCCTGCAGTCGCTGTTCCAGATCAACGGAGGCAAATGCAGGGATAAGACGGTCAATTCGGGATGAAGAACCGTGGGCAACTGCATCCATGAGCTCGTTTTCGAATTGATACCGGGCCTCCATTCTCTGAATGTTCCACTGGGCCTGATGAGGTCCTGAATGAGAATCTCCGGTTGGAAAACGAAGCAGGGTGTCAGAAATACCACCAGAGAAGTCATCCATGGTATAATTATTTCTTCCTTTCCAGATAAGCTCCGCAAAGGTATCAATCATTGAGAAGAAGTATCCGCCTTCCTGAAGTACAGGCAGAGAAAGAAAGAACTCTTCCAGTATCGGTGTCTGTTCCGGCGGTATATGAAACCGCTCTGCAAACTCCAGCATTTCCTCCTGACTGAGCTGTGCACCAAGATAAGGCCCAATCAGCAATATCTGAGAAACAGGGGTTTCCGGAAGCAGGCAGAAGAGATAATGTACCCCATGAGGGATGCTGAGCTTGTACATGGTTTGAGACTTGATTCCGGGAAACAGCTGAAAGAAGGAGCTGCGGTACAGTTCTTCCTGGCCGGAGAATGAGGGAAAAAGAATATTTTGCTGGGAAGAAAAGGGCGCATCCGGATTCAGAAGCATTGTCTGAATGGAGCTTTTTTTCAATGTATCACGCAGAAACTGCAGCTGAGCATCATAAAACATGGGGAAACCTCCTGATAAATTACGTTTAATATTATTATATCATAAATAACATTAAAATTTTACAAAAAAACATAAAAATAATCCTCACACTAAGATGAGTATTTTCGATACAATGATAGGAGTGAAATTATGACAGTAAAGCTGAAAAAGTGAGAAATACTGGAGGTAACTATTTTGAGAAATATCGTAAACTTCAATGCCAAGTGGGCATTTACAAAGCAGGCAGATGCAGTACCTGAAGCACTGCCAATGAACTGGAATTGGGTCAACCTGCCTCATACTTGGAACGCAATCGATGGTAACGATGGTGGCAATGACTACTACCGCGGCACCTGCTACTATGCAAAGTCTCTGGACAAGATGGACCTGCCTGCAGCAGAAAAGTATTATCTGGAAATCCAGGGTGCAAACTCCTCTGCTGATGTTTATGTAAACGGTAAGCACATGGCACACCATGACGGCGGTTACTCCACATGGAGAGTGGACATCACTGACGTGCTGGATCGTGAAAACCTGTTTGTAATCGCAGTTGACAACACTGCAAACCAGACTGTATATCCGCAGATGGCGGACTTCACATTCTACGGCGGTCTGTACCGTGATGTCAACATTATCTGTGTCAATGAATCTCACTTTGACCTGGAATACTTCGGTTCCAACGGTGTGAAGATTACTCCGCAGGTTTGCGGCAGCGATGCAAAGGTTGAAATCGAAACTTTTGTAAAGAATATGAAGGAAGGTCAGACTATCCGTTATACTGTATACGCAGCATGTGGATGTGAAGTGGCATCTTTTGAATCTTCCGACTGCAAGACAGTTCTGGAAATCAAGGACGTACACCTGTGGAACGGCCGCAAGGATCCATACCTGTACAGTGCATGCGTACAGCTGATGGAAAACGGTGAAGCTATCGATGATGTGATGGTTAACTTTGGTGTAAGAACCTTCGAAATCGACCCTGAAAGAGGTTTCATCCTGAACGGTGAGGAATATCCTCTGCGCGGTGTATCCCGTCATCAGGACAGAGCAGTAGTAGGTAACGCTCTGACTCACGAAATGCATGATGAAGATATGGCTCTGATTGCTGACATGGGTGCAAACACCATCAGACTGGCACATTATCAGCACGACCAGTATTTCTATGATCTGTGTGACGAATACGGTATGGTAATCTGGGCTGAAATTCCATACATCTCCAAGCACATGCCAACCGGCCGTGAAAACACCATCTCTCAGATGAAGGAACTGGTAGTTCAGAATTACAACCATCCTTCCATCGTAGTTTGGGGTCTGTCCAACGAAATCGGTATCGGCGGTGCAGATGCGGACCTGCTGGAAAACCACAACCTTCTGAACGATATGGTTCATGAAATGGACAAGACCAGACTGACTACCATCGCTGCAGTTTCCATGTGCGCTATGGATGACCCATACCTGCAGATTCCTGACGTAGTATCCTATAATCACTACTTCGGCTGGTACGGCGGTGAAACTGACATGAACGGTCCTTGGTTCGACAAGTTCCATGCAACTCATCCAAACATTCCAATCGGCTGCTCCGAATACGGCTGTGAAGCGTTAGACTGGCATACTTCCAACCCTGTACAGGGCGACTACACTGAAGAATACCAGGCTTACTACCACGAAGAACTGATCAAGCAGTTCTTTACCCGTAAGTACATGTGGGCTACTCACGTTTGGAACATGTTCGACTTCGGTGCAGACGCACGTAACGAAGGCGGCGAAAACGGTATGAACCACAAGGGTCTGGTTACTTTCGACAGAAAGTATAAGAAGGACTCCTACTATGCATATAAGGCATGGCTGTCCGATGAGCCATTCGTACACATCTGCGGAAAGAGATATGTAGAAAGAGTAGAAGAAGTAACCAAGGTTACTGTTTACTCCAACCAGCCTGAAGTGGAACTGTTCGCTAACGGCGTATCCCTGGGCAAAATCTCCGCTCCTGATCACTTCTTCTATTTCCAGGTTCCAAATGTTGGCGAAACCGAACTGGTAGCAGTTGCAGGCGAATGCAGAGACGAAGCTGAACTGAAGAAGGTTGAAGAATTCAACAACAAGTACAGACTTCAGGAAAAGGGTGCAATCCTGAACTGGTTCGATATTACTGAAGTGGAAGGCCACTTCTCCCTGAACGACAAAATCAGCGACATCATGGCTACCATGCAGGGTAAGCTGCTGTTCATGGGCATGATGGCAAAGATGATGCCTAAGAAGGGTGAAAAGAAGGAAGCTGCAGGATTTGACATGTCTCAGATGGATATGAGTCCAAATGGTGGCCTGATGCAGATGATGGGTGGCTTCACCGTGCTGCGTCTGTCCGGTATGATGGGCATGATGGGTGTGAACCCAACCAAGGAACAGCTGCTGGATCTGAATGCTAAGCTGAACAAGATTAAGAAGCCAAGAAAGAAATAAGAACTATGGGCGTATTAGACTTTTTCAAAGGACCGAATATTAATGATGGTCTGTTAAAATATAGCCAGCTGAAAGAAGCTTATCTCGTAGATATCCGTCCGCAGGAAGATTATGTGAAGGCACATGTGCCAGGCGCAGTCAGCCTGCCTATGGAGCAGATTGGAAAAGCGATTTATGCTCTGGATAACAAGCTGGTACCGGTATTCGTATATGACTGGGATATCGATGGCTGCAGAAGAGGTGTAAAGGCTCTTCGTTCCCTGGGATATGTCAGTGTAACGGAACTGGGTGCCTGTGACCGGTATGCAGGCGAACTGGAATCCGGTATGCCGAATCAGAAAACAGAAGAATAATACTGACTGAATAAACAGAGGGTTTCGTAGCAGGCCCTCTGTTTTTCTGTTATGTGAGTACTTTTTCCATCCATGGACAAAATACTTCAGCTGTGTTAAAATTTCAATATATTCAACCCACTGAAGAAAAGGATACTGCCATGGATGCAAAAGAATATTACCGGAAGGCAATAAAATATGAATATGACTGGGATGAAGAAGAGCTTATGGAACTCTTTGAAAAAGCTGCAGAACTGAAATATGCTCCTGCCTACAGGTCGCTTGCAGTGTATTACCAATATGGATATGGAAAGCTGAAAGCGCCGGATTTGGAAAGAGCCACACTGCTTCAGAACCAGGCAGATGAAGCAGAAAACGCCTGGGAAACACTGAGTCTGGATGAATACATTGATTTTGGAAGGTACTATTTTAACCATAAAGATGGAGAAGAAAAGGCCTTGCAGTGGTTTCTTCGCGCTGCGAAGCAGGAAGGCTTGCCTGTTGAGCTTATGGAATGGCCGTATTTAGTTCGGCGGTATGTGTATACCCCTGAAGAACCGCAGGAAATGACTGAAGAGCTGGCTGCAGAATCGGTCGACCGACGTAAGATTGACAGTACACTGGTAAATGAAGCGATGTATTTACTGGATGATGCTGCAAAAGACGGAAACATTGATGCACAGCAGATTCTGGCATTTTGTTATGAGCATGGACTTGGAGTACCGCAGAACTGTGAACTGGCAGAGCAATATGCTGAGATGGCAGAGGGAGGGCTTATCATGTGTAAGATTACATATATATTAGGAGATATTACAAAGCTGGATGTGGACGCTATCGTGAATGCTGCAAAAAGCAGCCTGTTAGGCGGCGGAGGCGTAGACGGCGCCATTCACCGTGCGGCCGGTCCAAAGCTTCTGGACGAATGCCGAACCCTCAATGGCTGTCCAACAGGTGAGGCGAAGATTACGAAGGGATACAATCTTCCTGCAAAATATGTAATTCACACCGTCGGTCCAATTTATTCCGGAAACGCACTGGACCCGGTGCTGCTGGAAAGCTGTTACCGGAATTCTCTGAACCTTGCCCGAGAAAACGGCCTCCATTCTGTAGCATTTCCAGCCATTTCCTGTGGCGTATACGGATACCCATGGCAGGAAGCATCAGAAATTGCCTGCAGAACCATAGCTAAGTGGCTGAAGCTTCATCCGGATTACGATATGGAAGTTACAATCTGCTGCTTCAGCCAGGAAATGCACGATATTTACGAAAAAATTCTGACAGGGAGATAATTGGAAATGAAATATATGAAGAGGGTCGCACTGGAAGGTGCACATAATTTCAGAGATCTGGGCGGCATTCCTGCAGGCCCGGCAAAATCAACCCGCTGGGGATGTCTTTATCGAAGTGACTCTCTGGCAGGCCTGAGTGTTTCTGACTGGGAAAAACTTGCGGAACGGAATATCCGGACGGTTATCGACCTGAGAAGTGAAAATGAAGCAACGGCATCTCCAATACTTTTGATGGACGGCATGGAATACCGCCACTATAACCTGATGAAGGAACTGGACAGTCATGTTCACGGAGCAGAACGGTCGAAAGAAACCATCCTGAAGAGCATGCAGCTGGACTATGTAGAAACTGTATTTGGAAATATGGAGTGCTGCGCGGATATTTTGCGGGGAATCAGTGAGGGCCTGGATAAGGGCGCAGTTGTATTTCTCTGCTCTGCAGGAAAAGACCGTGCGGGTATTACGGCGGCTATGGTCCTTTATCTGGCTGGTGCAGCCCGGCAGGATATTATTGCGGATTATATGATCAGCAGTACACTGAATACAGACGGAATCAACCGGCTGATAAAGAACTTCCCGGTACCGGAGGAATATCTAGCGGCCATTCCGGATCTGATGGAACGGGTAAAGAAGGTACTGGGATCAAGACCGGAAACCATGGAAGCATTGCTGGATGCTTTTGAGGAGCGGAATTTCAGAGCGTGTCTGCAGGAGTGCGGATTTACAGCGGAAATGCAGAAAGCGCTGGAAAAGAAAATAATAGAATAAAAATGATAATTATTATCAAATAGTGATTGACAACTGGTAAATGATGCGATATAATGTGAACAAGAAAAGTGGTTAGAATATACTAACTACAATAAAAATCACAAAGGAGGCAGCATCATGTTACAGGGAATCATCATCGGAATCGTTATTTACATCGGATTATATGCAGCGAAGAAGCAGCTGAAAAAGCTGGAGAACCAGGTGCATGGCTGCATTTGTAACTGTAGCGGCGGTGTCTGTGAACTTGCCGGCTGACGTATATTCACGGAATTTAATATTAATAGCTGAATGCTATCCTCAGATAAGGAGGGTAGCATTTTTTATTGAATACGGTATAATAAGCCTGAAACACAAGAAAAGCACCTCTATGAGGTGCTCTTCTGTTAGCTGAAAAACATCAGAAAGGAGAATTATGTTCTCGCCAGCCCGTCCACACTGAGGACGATGCCGGTGATATAGGATGCTTCTTCAGATGCCAGGAAAACATATGCGTTGGCAATGTCTTCCGGCTTGCCCAGACGGCGGAGTGGAATCTGCGCCATCATCGGCTCAATAATGCCTTTTGGAACGGCTTTCATCATATCAGTTTCGATGATGCCGGGTGCTACTGCATTTACACGGATGCCTTTCGGACCAAGTTCTCTGGCCAGGGAACGGGTGAAACCGTTTACTGCAAACTTGGAAGTAGGATAAGCGATACCGGTTGGCTGACCGTGGAGACTGACCATGGAGGAAGTATTCAGAATTACACCGCTTCCCTGCGGAATCATGACATCGGCTGCGGCCTTAGAACCGGTAAAGAGGCCCTTTACATTCAGATCCATTACCTTGTCGAAAATGCTTTCTTCATATTTTGAAAACGGGGTGCTTTCGGAAATCCCCGCGTTGTTTACCAGAATATCGATGCGGCCATACTTTTCAGCAACTGCGCTGAAGGCCTTAGTTACGCTTTCCAGGCTGGACAGATCTGGTGCGATACCTTCAATCTGTGAATCCGGAAACTCTTTTTTCAGTTCTTCTGCGGCTTTCTGTGCGGATTCCAGTCGGCTGGCACAGAGGATCACTGTTGCTCCTTCATTTAAAAATGCCTTTACAGTGGCGAGGCCGATTCCACGGCTGCCGCCGGTAACGATTGCAATTTTATCACTAAGTCTCATAATATATACCTCCTTTATTTAACTATAGTATACCATAAAATTTCAAGTTTAAACACAATAAATGATAATAATTATCATAATCTTAACGTTATGCATCAATCTTGCGCACATTCTTATTATGTGCTAATATAGCAGAAGATAATCAGAAAGAAGGCGATTATTTTGCTGCAGAATTTTATTATTTCATTAAAAGCCGTAGCCCCCATGTTCATTATCGTGGCAATCGGTATCCTGCTTCGGCGTAAGAATATCATGAACGAAACTGAAGTTAAAAAATTGAACAAGCTGGTGTTCAATGTGTTCTTTCCGTGCCTTATGTTCAGTAATATTTATGGTGCGGAAATTGGTGAGGCCTTTGATCTGAAATTTATTCTGTTTACCATTATTATGATTCTGGTGATGTTTTTTATCACCCTGGCTGCAGTTGTCAAAATCGAACCATCTGACAAAAGCCGCGGGGCCATGATTCAGGCTATTTACCGCAGTAATTTCGTCATCATGGGGCTGCCGATTGTTTCCAACATTTTCGGTGGCGAAAAACTGGTAACCACAGCACTGGCTGTCACCATTGTCGTTCCGATTTTTAATGTGCTGGCGGTGGTGGTTCTTGAGATTTTCCGCGGTGGTAAGCCGAATCTGGTGAAAATTCTGAAAGGTATCGCAAAAAATCCATTAATCATCGGTGCAGTTTCCGGCATTCTCACTGTGCTTCTGGGAATTGAACTTCCGGAGATTGCGGTGGATGTCATCAGTCAGCTGAAGAGTGTAGCTACACCTCTGGCACTGGTGGCACTGGGGATGTCACTGAATCTGAAGAATTTCGCCTCCATGAAGAGGAATCTGACAATCTGCGTTCTGGGACGGCTTGTTTTAGTTCCGGGGATTGTACTGACGCTGGCGGCTCTGCTTGGAATCCGTGGAGTTCCATTTGTGACATTGATTGCAGTGTTTGCATCACCGACGGCAGTATCATCCTTTACCATGGCGGAACAGATGGACAGCGATGGACCGCTGGCTGCCAATGCGGTGGTTTGTTCCTCCGCTCTGGCCAGTCTGACTCTGTTCGGGTGGATATTCCTGTTTAAGAGTATTGGCATGTTTTAGTTTGTAATATAGGGGGGATTTTTTATGTCAGATATTTTTGATTATATAAACTGGAGAGGGGATCTGACTTTCGAGCAGGCACCGCTGAACTGCGTGGACAGCCTGATCTTTTCACAGATGGCATATTTTCCGTTTGACGGTTTGTGGACGGAAGAAGAGAATGGAGAGATTACTCTGGCAGAAGCTCAGAAACGCTTATGGCACAACCTGGAGCAGGGGGCGAATCCATATTTCCATATGGCAAAGGACCGTGAGCTGTTTCCTGCCATGGCTCAGTCCCGGCGTTTCGGCAGTCTGAAGCTTCGTGATTATGTGAATCTGATTGACCTGGAGCTGGAAAAGCAGTTTTCTGCTGTAACGGTGCTGCTGCCAGAAGGTACATTTATTGTATACCGCGGAACCGACAATACTCTGGTGGGCTGGAATGAAGACCTGAATATGAGTTTTACAACACCGGTTCCGGCACAGATTGATGCGGTGGCATATTTTGAGAAGGAGGCACAGCTTCTGGAAGGACCGATTTGGATGGGCGGACATTCCAAAGGAGGAAATCTTGCTCTCTATGCCGCCATGTTCTGTGAGGAAAGCCTTAGAAAGAGAATCACCGGAGTCTACTGCAATGACAGTCCGGGATACGACGGTACGATTGTAACGAAAGAACATTATCAGCTTCTGGAAGGACGGCTTCATTCTTTCGTACCGCAGTCTTCCATCGTGGGGATGATGTTTGATCACGTAGAGGATTACGTGGTAGTGCACAGCCGTCAGGTTGGACCGCTGCAGCACGACCTGTATTCCTGGAGCGTGCAGGGACCGGATTTTGTCCGGCTCAGTGCGGTGAAGGAAAGCAGTGTTTTCTGGGATAAGGCTCTGAAAGAATGGATGGGGCGTGTGGAACCTGCACAGCGGGAGGCCTTCGTGGATGCAATCTTTGCAATCCTGGGGTCCACCAACGCCAACACCTTTAAGGAAATGCGCCATGACATTCTGAAAAATTCCGGAATCATTCTGAAAACTGTGAAAAACCTGGATTCGGAAACGAAAAAGATGGTTCTGGACACCATGTCTCTGCTGCTTCACAGCGCCCAGGACCAGATGCCGGATTTCCTGCCGAAGGTTCCGTGGAAGAAAAATTAATCGAAAACAGAAAGGACGTTCCCTTGATGAGAACGTCCTTTTAAAATATCTTCGTTTGATATACTAGATGTGTTCCAGTGCACCGGCCACGTCTTCAATCAGGTCTTCGATGTTTTCCAGACCGATGGAGAGGCGGATCATGTCGCCAGGTACGCCGGCTGCAGCCAGCTGTTCGTCAGACATCTGACGGTGAGTGGAGCTTGCAGGGTGCAGGCAGCAGGTGTGGGAGTCCGCTACATGGGTTTCGATATTGCCTAAAGTCATGTGAGCCATGAACTCTTCAGCAGCGCTGCGGCCTCCCTTTACACCGAAGCTGATAACGCCGCAGGAACCCTTCGGCAGATACTTCTGTGCAGTTTCGTAATATTTATTGGAAGGAAGACCAGGGTAATTTACCCATGCAACCTTTTCGTGAGCTTCCAGGAATTCTGCCATCTTCTGAGCATTGGAGCAGTGGCGTTCCATTCTTACCGGCAGGGATTCCAGACCCAGGTTCAGCAGGAATGCATTCTGCGGAGATGGGGTAGAACCGAAATCTCTCATGAGCTGTGCCACGCACTTGGTGATGAAGGCACCGCCCAGACCGAACTTTTCTGCATATACCACGCCGTGGTAGCTGTCGTCTGGTGTAGTCAGGCCTGGGAACTTGTCCGCATGAGCCATCCAGTCGAACTTGCCCGCATCTACGATGCAGCCGCCGATGGTTGCTGCGTGACCTTCCATGTACTTGGTAGTAGAGTGGGTAACGATGTCAGCGCCCCATTCGATCGGTCTGCAGTTTACAGCTGCTGCGAAGGTATTGTCCACAATCAGAGGTACGCCGTGTGCATGGGCTGCCTTGGCAAAACGTTCAATATCCAGCACGCTCAGTGCAGGGTTTGCGATGGTTTCCCCAAAGACTGCCTTGGTGTTCGGCCGGAATGCTGCTTCCAGCTCTTCATCGCTGCAGTCTGGATTTACGAAGGTAAATTCAATACCCATCTTCTTCATGGTTACGGAGAACAGGTTAAAGGTTCCGCCGTAGATGGTTGCAGATGCTACCACGTGGTCACCGCAGCCTGCAATGTTGAAGACAGAGTAGAAGTTGGCAGCCTGGCCGGAGCTTGTCAGCATTGCTGCAGAGCCGCCTTCGAGAGCTGCAATCTTTTTCGCTACTGCGTCGCAGGTAGGGTTGGCCAGACGGGAGTACATATAACCGTCGGATTCCAGGTCAAAGAGCTTACCCATTTCAGCACTGGTGTCGTATTTAAAGGTTGTGCTCTGGTAAATCGGCAGCTGTCTTGGTTCACCGTTGTTAGGGGTGTAGCCGCCCTGGATGCAGATGGTTTCAATGCGATGTTTCTTCATTATCTTTACCTCCATGAGTTGAAATCTTGGTATATAATCTATAATTGTATCAGTTTCATAATGAAAATACAATCCTTTTATACACTAACATTACACTTGACCTTGTCCTTTGAAACTTTTATAATCTAACTAACATAGAAATACAAGGAGGCGTACTGGAATTATGAAAGTCGCAATTATTGAACCTTTAGGAATTCCGGAAGAACAGGTCTACGAAATCGCACGCCAGAAGCTGGGCGATGACGTGGAAATTGAATATTTTGCTGAGGTATCCGCAGACCCTGCCGTGCAGATTGAACGTGCAAAGGGAGCAGAAGTTGTCGTTGATACCAACATCAAGCTGACAGAAGAAGCAATCCGCGGCTTCGACTCCTGCAAGCTTTTAGACATTGCATTCACCGGCATCGACCACGTGGACATGGACACCTGCAGAGAGCTGGGCATCATGGTAAACAACTGCGCAGGCTACTCCACCGCATGTGTAGCTGACCTGGCATTCGGTATGGTGATTTCTCTCATGCGTAACCTGGCTCAGTGTGACACTGCAGTGAGAAACGGCGGCACTCTGGCAGGTCTGATTGGCAATGAGCTGGAAGGCAAGCGTTTCGGCATCATCGGTACCGGTGCTATCGGTATGCGCGTGGCAAAGATTGCAGACGCTTTCGGCTGCGAAGTGGTTGCTTACAGCCGTACCGTAAAGGACGTACCTTTCATTAAATATATGAGTCTGGATGAAGTGATGTCCACATCTGACATCATCTCTCTCCACATGCCGAACAACGCAGAAACCAGAGGTATGATCAGCGCAGAAAAGATTGCACTCATGAAGGAGAACGCAATCCTGATTAACCTGGCACGCGGTCCGGTTCTGGATTCCCAGGCTCTGGCTGATGCACTCAATGAAGATAGAATTGCAGGTGCCTGCATCGACGTTTACGAAATGGAACCGCCAATCCCAGCAGGCCATCCTCTGCTGAACTGCAAGAACACCATCTGCACACCGCACGTAGCCTTCGCTTCCAAGGAAGCCATGGTGAAGCGTGCCCACATCGTATTCGAAAACATCGCCGCTTACATGGCAGGCACACCGCAGAATGTGATGAAGTAACTGAAAATGTGAATCAGAAAAAGGTACATCCGGAAAACGGATGTACCTTTTTTATCGGTTGTATTCTTCTGTGATAATGGAAACCATTTCTTCCGGCGTTTCCCGGCAACCGTTGTTCAGCCACTTTCGGATTACCGCATTTAATCCGTTGCCGAAGAAGGCAATGTGATATTCGATATGGCGGCTGTCAAAACGTGAGGCAGCTTCTTCGATGCTGTAATCAGCAAAACGGAAGTTTCCGTCTCTGTTCAGTTTGAAATAGGTTTTATAGAACAGCGGGTTTTCCCGGATGTGACGGAACAGCTTTAAAAAATCATGACTGCCGCTTCCATGTTCCCATTCTTCCTGATAAAGCTTCCGAACTTCTTCTTCGAGATGTTTCTGTACTGCTTCTGCCAGATCGTACAAATCCACATAATTAGCGTAGAATGTGGTTCTGTTAATACCTGCAGACTGACATATTTCTGTTACGCTGATTTCGTTCAGTTCTCTATTCTGGATGAGCTGCATAAAAGCATCTTCAATCCTTTTTCTGGATTCTCTGCGGCGTCTGTTATTTGGTGTGTTCATAATTCACCTCATTATATCAACAGATGTGGAGATATTGATGATTGTTTTGTCATTATAAAATATTGTACTATAAGAAATAAAAATAAACAAGTGTTGAGATAATGGAGGTAAAATACATGTCAAAGCTGAAAGAAGCAAATAAAAAGATTGAAACAGCAGTAGTGGGAAGCTACAAGAAGATTGAGGATACTGTCGTAAACAGTTACAAAAAGGTTGAGGGAAAGTTTATTGATGTGTTTCTGGCAGAGGAAAGTGAGAGTACAGAGGACGCCCGCACACGAGTAAAAGAACAGATAGAAGAAAGACAAAACCGATAAAATAACTTCAAAAAACAAGAAAACTCGGACTATTCATCCGAGTTTTTTTATGCATATTTACCGGCCCATACCTCTGCCAACCGCAGCAAATCCTGCGAAGCAGAACAGGTCCACGATTACGATGGTGGCACCCACTGGTGTAGAAGCCAGGATGGAGATGAAAATCCCCAGGGTAGCACATACCACGGAAATCACTGCGGAGCAGATGATTACGCTCTTGAAGCTGCGGAATACACGCATCGCGGACAGTGCCGGGAAGATAATCAGTGCGGATGTGAGCAGAGCACCTACCAGGTTCATGGCCAGCACGATGATTACTGCAGTAACCACAGCTACAATCAGGTTGTAGAAGCCTGTATTCACGCCGGTGGCCTTGGCGAAGGTTTCGTCAAAGGTGAGGGCGAAGATTTTGTTGTAGAACAGAATAACGACTGCCAGCACCACCAGGGACATGGCGATGCACACGCCTACGTCGCTTCCGGACAGGGTCAGAATGGATGTGGAGCCGAAGAGGGAACTGCACACGTCACCTGAAACGTTGGAAGACGGGGAATACAGATTCAGCAGCAGATAGCCGAAGGCCATGGCACCTACAGAAACCATGGCAAGAGCAGCGTCACCCTTGATTTTTGCATTCTGGCCGGTCTTCAGAAGAAGGATGGCGCAGAGGATGGTCACCGGAAGAACAACTACCATTTCGCTGACAATATTCAGTACGGCAGCTACTGCCATGGCACCGAAGGCCACGTGGGACAGACCGTCACCCATGAAGGAGTACCGCTTCAGTACCAGTGTCACCCCCAACAGGGAAGAACAGAGGGCAATGAGCACACCGGTAATCAGTGCGTACTGCACGAATGGATAGCTCAGGTATTCCGCTAATAAGGCAAACATATTATTCATCATCGTCACCTCCCGCTCCTGCAATCATGATGGTCGCAAAGGCCTGACCGATGGAACTCTTCAGGTAAGCTTCCTTGGTACCGAAGAAGAGGGGCTCCTTAGCCAGGTGCAGAATGTGGGACGCCTGTCCCAGCGCCTGCGTGATATCGTGGGATACCATGATGATGGTAATTCCTTCTTCTTTGTTCAGTCGGCCGATGATGTCGTACATTTCTGCTGTTGCAGCCGGGTCCAGACCAGCTACCGGTTCGTCCAGAAGCAGCATGGATTCTGTCGCACAGAGCGCTCTTGCCAAAAGAACTCTCTGCTGCTGACCGCCGGAAAGATAGCGGTAGGACTCTTTGGCCAGGTGGGAGATGCCCAGACGTGCCATGTTGCGGTCCGCCTGTGCATGATCTGCCTTAGTGTAGAACGGACGCCATCCTTTGCGGCCCAGACAGCCGGAAATCACCACTTCGCGGACAGAAGCAGGAAAGTCCTTCTGCACCTCAGTCTGCTGAGGCAGATATCCGATTTCAGTAGCGGTCAGTCCGTCACCGGTGGTGATAGAACCGCTCATTACAGGATTTCTCAGTTTGAGAATAGTTTTCATCAGTGTGGATTTTCCGGAACCGTTTTCGCCCACGATACAGAGGTAGTCACCCCGGTTCACTTCGAAATTCAGGTTTCCGGTCACAACCTGTCCCTCAAAACCCAGGGTCAGGTTTTCTGCTTTCAGTTGTGCCATAATTTCTCCAATCTATTGGCGGGCGGCAGGCCGTCCGCTTATTTCAGTGCTTCCTTCAGCACAGTTAAATTTTCTTCCATAATGCCCAGGTAAGTCACGCCGGCGTCAATGTGGCGCTGGTTTACCGACTGCATGGAGTTCAGCGTCAAAATACGCGGGTTCTTCACGTCGGTGTTATTCACTACGGTCTTTGCAAAATCTTCTTTACTGCCTTCCAGAATCACAGCGCAGGTCAGCTGGTGTGCTTCCATTTCTTCGGAGAGATACAGAATCGTCTCGAAGCTGGCTTCTGTTTCTGCAGAACAGCCCGGGAATGCAGCCAGGTATTCAATGTGATAGTCATCGGTCAGGTAGCGGAACGGGAACCGGTCTGCGAAGAGGACCACATTGGTGCCTGCTTCATGAACAACTTCTTCGAACTCATGATCCAGATGGTGGAGCTGCTCCTTATATGCGGCAGCATTTGCCTTGTATGTGTCGGCATTTGCTGGGTCCAGCTGACAGATGGCCTCAGTAATTGCATCGCAGGCATCCTGGGCGCACCGCAGGGAGAGCCACAGGTGCTCGTCCATTTCTTCTACGTGGGCATCCTCTTCATGGTCATGACCTTCGTGGCTGTCAGCATCGTCAGTCTCCTCTGCCTCGCCAGCGTGATCGTCGGCCTCTTCGTGGCCGTGATCGTGGTCATGATTGTGTTCCATACCTTCCGTGAATTCTTCTGCTCTCGCTTCCACGTGGTCCAGCAGAGTCAGAACCTGGGAGCGGTTGTTTCCTGCAGATTCCAGCGCTGCAGGAACCCAGCCTTCGGAATAACCTCCAATGTGGATGAAGAGGTCACAGTTTGCCATGCTGACCATGTTGGCTGCTGTAGGCTGGAAACTGTGCATGTCCGTACCCTGATGGTTCAGCAGGGTCACATTGAAGTTCTCTGCTCTGTCCCCCAAAATCTGCAGCGTCCAGTCGTACTGCGGAAACGCAGTGCAGACGATGGATGGTTTATCGGAATCCTCCAAAACCTCTGAAGAACTGCAGCCGGACAGAACCAGAATGAACGTCAGCAGGAGTGCCAGAATCAGTTTTCTATTCATGGGCCAGTCCTTTCTCTGCACAGGTGCCGCAGGTACCGTAGAGCAGGGTGTGGGACAGATCCAGGCGGAACTGGTTCAGCTTTTCAATTTGTGCCATCAGATCCCGGGAAGCTCCGTCACTCATATGCAGAACCTTACCGCAGCCGTTGCATTTCATATGCATATGGCCGTGACAGCCCTGGCCACCTACAATCTGGTAGACCGTCTTTCTGTCACTTTCACGGGTGAAACGGTGAACGGTACCGGACTCTGTCAAAGTAGGGAGCAGGCGGTATAAGGTACTCTTTCCCGGCTTCACCAGAAAGGCAGGATCCCGATCCATGCCCGCCATCATCTCATCGATGGTAAAAGCCTTATCCTTATGCTGCTCCAGGAACTGGAGCAGTTCTTTTTTCTGATTTGTATTATATGTCGCCATAAAATGACCTTTCTGTAACATGATAAAAGTCCGCAATCCTGCGAACGAAAGATTCAATTTGAGAAAATTTCTCAACTTGATAATGATACATGAAGAGGGTAGGAAAGTCAAGGAAAATCGGGAATTTTTCTCATATTCATCATGGCTGGCATAAATTCTTCTTCCCACTGATCTCTTCCCTGCACACGTACATATACCTTCTCTCATCCACACAGGTGCTCCATTTTACCAGGGTCAGCTGGCCATAGACAAGCTCCAGGCAGGTGATGGCACTGGGATGGACACAGGAACCGGTGTTGTAATAAGACGTACCTCGCTCCATGGTAAGGTGAGGGCGGTGGGTGTGGCCCGCAACCAGGGAGGACTGGCGATCCTCCACCCAGGAAAGCATGCGGCGCTCGGCGTTTTCTTTGCGGGTGTAGTTCTTGGCGGCACTGGTGGGATCGCGGAATCCGGCCAGTTCCA
This sequence comes from Anaerovoracaceae bacterium, assembly GCA_045578745.1. Lineage (GTDB taxonomy): Bacteria > Bacillota > Clostridia > Peptostreptococcales > Anaerovoracaceae > RGIG7179. The sequence continues at coordinate 8,443 of JAZNKW010000057.1, read as the reverse complement.
GAGGCTTCCACAGATACCGGACCATCCAGCGTGCCCCTTGCCAGAGGGTATCATTAAGTATATCACCCTGATGGCCGTGAATCAGATGAAGGTCAGGACATCCGTCATTGCTGCGGAGAATAAGCCCTTCCGTAAACGTCGGCATGAGGAAGGGGAAACATTCTGATGAAGCGGAGAGAAAGCGGCGGGAAGATTTTGCACGGTCGTGATTGCCCCAGAGCATGTATAAACGTCCGGCCAACTGAAATTCGGTCAGCTGCTGAAACACGTCACTGTGAATGTGGCAAATGTCACGCCACCTGCGGTTTTCCCACAGCTCGTCGCCGTCTCCCAGCTCGATGTAGGTGAAGCTGGCATTATAGTAATAGGAAAGAGCGGCCATATAAAGGCTTTTATTAGGCAGAAAACTGTCGGCGGCGGTGCCGATGCCTCGGTGGCAGTCGCTGAAGAGGACGATTTTGGGATGGGTGGAAGTCCGGATGATTGGTGCGTCTCGAAGGGCACGGTCAATTTGGCGGTTTGCAAAGTCCATGGCGGTACCTCCTTTGAATTATAGTATGCGGATTCCTGTGGAATGTGATATAATGAAGGCAGTAACTGTTTCGGGGAGGAATCGAAATGAAGGAAGAGTGTTTAATCTGCGGTGCGCCACTGGTTTACCTGGATGAGGAACAGTGGATGGAGTGCGCAGTCTGCCATAAAAAAGTAAAAACAAGGGCCTGCTGCGAGGCGGGACATTTTGTCTGTGATACCTGTCATACCAGCGGCATGGACCAGATTCCGGCTGTCTGCCTGAATGAAAAGAGCCAAAATCCGGTGGAAATTTTGGAGAAGATGATGTGCCTTCCGTTCTGTCATATGCATGGACCGGAGCATCATGTGATGGTGGCAGCGGCCCTGCTGACCGCATATAGGAATGCAGGTGGAGACATCGACCTGGAAAAAGCCCTGCAGCAGGTTCAGAGCCGGGGGATGGAAGTTCCGGGCGGTGTCTGCGGATTTTGGGGTGCCTGCGGAGCCGGCGTCAGCACAGGGATTTACGTGTCAGTGATTACGGGCGCAACACCTCTTGCCGGAGGAAGCTGGGGCCTGGCAAATCAGATGACATCAAGGGCACTGGCGGCAATCGGTGCTCACGGTGGTCCGCGGTGTTGCAAGCGTGACTCCTACCTGGCAGTGCAGGAGGCAGTTGGGTTTACGGAAGAGCATTTCGGTGTTTCCATGGAAGTGGGTGAAATTCACTGCAGCCGGTCTGGCCTAAACAACCAGTGCATCGGAGCTAAGTGCCCGTTCCATCAGGAAAAGCCACGTGTAGCTTTCCTCTGCGTGCATAATTCCTGCCGCAGCCAGATGGCAGAGGCTTTGGGTAAGAAGTATCTTTCTGACCTTTGTGACTGTTACTCTGCTGGAACCGAAACCAGACCGGAAATCAATCAGGATGCGGTGCGGCTCATGAAGCAGGTCCATGATATTGATATGGAGAAGGAGCAGTATTCCAAGCTCCTGGAGGAAATACCGGAGCCTGACATTGTAGTATCCATGGGATGTAATGTGGTATGTCCGTCTATGCCGGGAAAGGTTCATATGGACTGGGGCCTGGAAGATCCGACAGGCCAGGCTGATAAGGTATTCCTGGAAACCATGAAGAGGATTGAAGAGAAGGTTCTCAAGCTGAGAGACTTTATCAAAGAACTGTAATCGAAAAATAACAGAAGGAACGACTGAAAATGACGAACAAACTGACGATGAAACATAAATTCGGCTACGGCCTGGGTGATGCAGGGGGATGCATGACCTTTGCCATCATGGGAAGTACCTTTGCCATGTATTGTACCGATGCGCTGGGTGTGAAGCCGGAACTACTGGCGGTACTGCTGCTGGTATGGAACGTGTGGGACTTCATCAACGACCCGCTGATGGGTGCTTTGATGGATAAATCCTTTGCACGGAACCGGAACCCGAAGGGGAAATTTCGTCCATGGCTGCTGCGGTCAACACCACTGGTCTGCATAACCTTTATCGCATTATGGACCGTGCCGTCTCTCTTTGATGGAGTGGCTCTGATCTGCGTGCTCTTCGGCCTGAAGATTCTCTATGAGGCCAGCTACACCATGTTTAATATTCCAATGGGAAGCCTGCTGTCTGCCATGGCGGATACGGATCAGGAACGTGCGTCTCTGTCTTCTGCCCGTGGTATCGGCTCTGCGGTAGGCAATATGGTACCGATGATGGTCATGCCTCTGCTGCTGAAAAAGTTCGGTGAAACCAATGCTGCCGGCTATGCCATCGGTGCTGTCCTCTGCGCAGTCATCGGCCTGGTTATGTGCTACGGACATTATGCACTGACGGAAGAACGAAACCTGGCCGCAGTCGAAGCAAAGACAGCGGACACCGGTGCAGACATCCGGGTCACCGACATTCTCCACGTGTTCCGTGTAAACCGGCCGTTCCTGGCCCTCTGTGTTCACGGCGTTTTCATCTGCATGATGCAGTACGTGAACAATACTTTGAACAATTACATGTACTCTGACGTGCTGGGGGACATTTCTCTGGTGACTTACGGTGCCATTGTTTCTTCACCTTTCATGCTTGTAATCTTCGCCTTCGGTCCGAAACTGGCAAAATCTTTCGGACTGGAGCGCATCATCCGATATGGGCTGCTGTCCGGATCGGTGCTGTATATTACCCTCTTTGCAGCTCATATGGTGACAGCCGTTAATCCTTGGGTTCACATGATCTGGTCCAATGTGGCACTGGGCCTTGCCAGCATCTCCATCTACATGCAGTGGGGTCTGGTTGGGGAAAGTATTGATTATAACGAAATGATTACCGGAAAGCGTACAGAAGGTTCCATCTACGGCACCTTCAATCTGTCCCGCCGTGTGGGGCAGACCATCGGAAACTCTGCAGCCATGCTCATGCTTGGCTGGGTAGGATATAACGGTGATCTGGCAGTACAGTCTGCTGCGACCATCGTAGGGATTAAGGCACTCTGCGTGCTGCTGCCAGGAGTTTTCGTACTGGGTTCCTGGGCGGCCTTTAAGTTCCTGTGGAATCTGAGCGATGAGACTAGAGAGGAAATGGCTGCTTTCAAGGCGGCACGAAAGGAAGGGTAAGGCCATGACTCATTCTGCAAAATATCTGATTCAGACGCCTTGCGGTCCGATTCAGGGCTGTGCTGGCCCGGTGGAAGGAACCGCGGCATATAAGGGAATTCGTTATGCCACCGCAGGCCGGTGGGAATATCCGGTGCAGGTGACAGGCTGGGATGGTGTTTACAATGCCACTGCCTACGGTCACTGCGGTTATCAGGCCAGAGCGTTTTATGATGAATCAAAGAACCCGAAAAAACATTTTTATTATAACGAGTTCCGTAAGGGCGAAACCTATATTTACAGCGACGACTGTCTCTTCCTCAATGTGTTTACACCGGAAGATGCTGTCGGTGCTGGAGAAGGACTGCCGGTTATTATCTATATTCACGGCGGTTCCTTTACAGGAGGATGCGGCTTCGAAAAGCACTTCGACGGGCCAAAGTGGCCGCTTCATGGCGTGATTGCTGTGACTATCAATTACCGTCTGGGCCCATGGGGGTTCCTCTGCCTGAAGGAGCTTGGGAAAGAAGCCGGTCATACGGGAAACTATGGTCTCTATGATCAGCTGACTGCCATCCGTTGGGTAAAAGATAATATCTCTGCCTTTGGCGGCAATCCGGAAAATATCACCATCATGGGACAGAGCGCTGGTGCTATGAGCGTGCAGATTCACTGCGAAAGTCCTATGACAGAAGGACTCTTCCGGAAAGCCGTTCTTTCCAGCGGCTGCGGCATGAGTTCCGTGCTGGCAGGAAACCGTGAAAAATCTTCTGAATACTGGGCGGAAGTTATGAAGCGGTGCGGCTGCAGCACACTGGAAGAATTCCGTGCACTGCCTGCAGAAACCCTGTACACCGTATGGCAGGAAACGAAGAAAGAAGTAAAGGGTGGTGCCATGGCAGTCTTTCCGATTAAGGATGGTCTGCTGGTAACCGGCAAATCCCATGCACATAAAATACACCTGGCCTGCATGGCTGGATCCACCAGCCACGATATCGCAGCGGCGCTGACGCAGCCTCTGGCCAAGGGATGGTGCCGGAAAAATGCGGAAAAGGCCTATGTGTGGTATTTTGACCGGTATCTGCCGGGGGATGATAACGGCGCATGGCATTCCTCCGACCTGTGGTACTGGTTCGGAACCTTAAAAAACTGCTGGCGCCCTATGAACGAAAAGGATGAGCAGCTCAGCGGTGAAATGGTGGAGTATCTCTGTAATTTTGCGAAGAACGATGATCCAAACGGACCGGGACTGGCCGAGTGGAAAGAAACCGGTAAGGGGCAGAAGCAGGTTATGATGATGGGTGAAGAGGCATCCCGCATGGGAATACCGCCTCTTATGAAACTGGTCCGCATTATGCTGACCAACAAGGCAGTAGGCGAGTAGAGGAGGAATCTATGATAATCAAAGCAGTTTTATTTGACCTGGACGGAACCCTGCTGCCCATGGACCTGAAAACGTTTCAGCTGACCAGCGGCAGACTGTTCTGCGAGAAGATGACTGCTCACGGCTATGACCCGGAAAAACTGGGAGAAGCACAGTGGAGCGGAATTCATGCTATGTGCGCCAATGACGGAAGCAAGACCAATGAAACGGCATATTTTGAGAGGATGCTGGAAATCTACGGACCGGAACTGGAAAAGGACATCCCCCTCTTTTATGAGTATTACGAAAATGAATTCGATAAAGTGAAGGAAGTCTGTGGCTTCAATCCTAAGTCCGGACCGGCTGTTCAGAAAGTGAAGGACATGGGGTACCGCCTGGTCATGGCTACCAATGCCTGGTTTACCAGAGCCGGAATCGAAGCACGGCTTCGCTGGGCAGGGGTGGATCCGGGCCTGTTTGAATTTATGACTCTGATGGAAAACAGCCACTTCTGCAAACCAAAGCTGGGATACTATAAAGAAATTCTGCAGAAGCTGAATTTACCTGCGGAAGAGTGCCTCATGGTGGGCAACGATGTGCAGGAAGATATGGTAGCCGCAGAGCTTGGAATGAAGGTGTTCCTCATGACCGCTGACTTGATTAACCGGGACGGCCGCGATGTGAGCCATATCCCGCAGGGTGGTTTCGAGGAACTGTTTGAATACTTGCAGACTATGAAAGAAGGAAGATAAGTCATGAATGTAGAGCAGTTTGTAATGGCATATGAAGCGGAACAGGATCGGCTCCGGGCTATGCTGCCGGAGGGCTTTGTTTCTTTGCGGCCGGTGCTTCGTATTAATGCAGAAATCCGGGACTGTGAAACTGTCTGGGTTGAGTTCAATACGCCGGCAGAAAAGGACGGTGTCAGAGGCTGGGTGAATATCGGATGCTGGAATAATGCTTCTTACGAAAGGGATGGCAGAAAAGTGACCTTCCGGACGGATCTGCTGGAAATTTCCTTCGAAGGGGTCGGAATTGAAGGCCGGTGCCCTGCAGAGAAGGACAATGCAGGCTGCTGGTTTAATCATGAAATTTTCCGGCCTGCAGAAACCATTACGGCAAATAAGGAATACTGTGACTGCAGCTTCCGTTGGCTGATAGAGGGTGGTGCTGAAGGAAAGAGTACAGGAGAGACGCTTCCTGCATATCCAACGGAAGTAAAGACGGTATATCCGAAAGAAAAATTTACCGTGGAAAATGCCGCAAAAATCCCATGCCGGCAGGTACTTGGAACCTATAAAGTGGTATTTGACCGGGATATTTAAAATGGTGCAATGTAAAAAGCTGAAAGAACCTTAGAGTTCCTTCAGCTTTTTTTCGATGTCGTGGAGCAGTTCCACTACATTGTAGCCTGCAGATTCCACGCAGGAATCGCAGCAGTTGTGTTTCATGGAATCCAGTGCAGCCTGCACTTGCAGAATCATACGGTTCAGTTCAGAATCTCCGCTGGCCATTGCCTTCTGATAGAGATTGCGGAACTGCATTTCCAGAGTGTTGATGTCGAACATATGGGCTCCTTTGCTCTTTACAATGTAAATATATATGATAGAATGATTGTACCATAAAACATGATGAAAAGGAAAGGATTTTACCTATGATGAAAGTATACGGAACTGACATCTGCATGGACTGCAGAAACTATAAAGCGATTCAGAAAAGCCGCGGATTCCAGGCGGAGTATATTGACATTACTGAGAGCACATCCAATATGAAGGAGTTTCTGGAAATTCGAGATGTGGATCCCCTGTATGTGGAAATCAGAGAAGAACATACCATAGGTATTCCGCTGTTTGTAAGAGAAGACGGGATGAAAACTTTTGACTGGGATGAAGCCTTCGCATGGATTGGAGAGCCGCCGGTAAAAGAAGAAGAAATCGTGGAGCATCGATAAATCCGTGCGGCACGGTTGACAAAACTTATGCCGGGGATTACAATACTATATAATAAAATATAACAACGGGGAGCTTGCTGAAGCAGGCTGAGAGGAGAATATTTAGTCTCGACCCATATAACCTGATTTGGATAATGCCAGCGTAGGGAAATAACGACGACCAATTTTTTGGAGTACACTCTATCTGGGTGTACTCTATTTTTTTAGGCATTCGTTAATCCTGAGAATAAAGGAGGAATGAATCATGCTGGGAAAGACCATCGAAAATGTAAGAAAACATAACCCTTTAATCCACAACATAACCAACTATGTGACGGTAAACGATGTGGCAAACGTGCTTCTGGCCTGCGGCGGCAGCCCGATTATGTCCGATGAACCGGAAGATGTGGAGGACATCACCACCATCTGCAGTGCACTGAACATCAACATTGGAACTCTCAACCAGCGGTCCATCGAAGCCATGTTTGCGGCAGGCCGGCGGGCACAGCAGCTGGGTCATATTCTGGTTCTGGATCCGGTTGGTGCCGGAGCCAGCAAGCTGCGGACGGAAACTGCAGTCAAGCTGATGGAAGAACTGCAGTTTGACGTGATCCGTGGAAACATCTCGGAGATTAAGACCCTGGCTTTGGGCAGCGGGACCACTAAGGGGGTGGATGCGGACGTTGCCGATGCGGTTACCGAGCAAAATCTGAGTGCCGGAGTTCAGTTCGCGAAGGATTTTGCGAAGAAGACTGGCTGTGTGGTTGCCATCACAGGTGCCATCGACCTGGTGTCTGATGGAGAAACCTGCTATGTCATCCGCAACGGACGGAAAGAAATGGGACTCATTACAGGTACGGGATGCCAGCTTTCCGGACTGGTGGCTGCATTTGCTGCAGCAAATCCGGACAAATTACAGGCAGCGGCAGCAGCGGTAGCCTGCATGGGTCTGGCCGGAGAAATCGGCTGGAACCGCATGGAAGAAGGGGACGGGAATTCCACCTACCGGAACCGGATTATCGATGCTGTTTACAACATGACCGGAGAAATCCTGGATGAAGGAGCAAAGTATGAAATTCGATAAAGAGTCCCTGCTTTTATATGCAGTGACAGACCGTTACTGGCTTGGTCCGGGGGAAACCCTGGTCCAGGCCGTGGAAAAAGCCCTGAAGGGGGGCACCACCTTCGTCCAGCTGAGGGAGAAGGAGCTGGATGAAGAAACCTTTCTGGAAGAGGCACGGCAGCTGAAGGAACTGTGCCGCCAGTATAACGTACCATTCGTCATCAACGATAACGTGGATATCGCTTTGGCGGTGGATGCGGACGGGGTTCATGTGGGACAGAGCGACATGGAGGCAGGGGACGTTCGTGCCAAACTGGGACCGGGTAAAATCATCGGCGTTTCCGTGCAGACCGTGGAGCAGGCTTTGCTGGCGCAGGAGCGGGGAGCCGATTACCTGGGGGTTGGGGCGGTATTCGCAACCGGTTCCAAGGACGATGCGGACGATGTGAGCCATGAAACACTGCAGGCAATCTGTGAAGCGGTGGATATCCCGGTAGTGGCCATCGGCGGCATCAGTAAAGACAATGTGGGGCAGCTTGCCGGCAGGGGACTGGCAGGCATCGCAGTGATCAGTGCTATCTTCGGACAGCCGGATATTGAAGCAGCAGCGGCAGATCTGAAGCAGCGGACGGCCGCCATGGTGGCCGGAACTGCAGAGGTGGAAGTATGATCCGCGGGGCCATCTTCGATGTGGACGGGACTTTGCTGGATTCGTCGGCAGTCTGGGACGATGCCGGAGCGAAGTATCTGGCATCCATCGGCGTGACGGCAGAGGAAGGTCTGGGACGGAAACTGTTCACCATGTCACTGGACGAGGGCGCTGTCTATATGAAAGAAACATACTGCCTGACGCAGACTCCGGAGAAAATTCTGGAAGGCGTACTTCAGGTGGTGGAAGACTTCTATTATAACAAAGCACCGCTGAAAGAAGGGGCAGCGGACTTCGTAAAAGCACTGGCGGAAGGTGGGATTCCCAAGTCGGATCGTAGCCA
>JAZNKW010000056.1:0-6736 GCA_045578745.1 Anaerovoracaceae bacterium | reverse complement strand
TACGTCGAAGGATTCGCCGTCCAGTTCGATAGCTACCTTGCCTTCTGCTTCCATCTTGGCTACGAATTCAGCAGCGTTTACCTTAGCCATAGCACCGCCGAATGCCTTCACCTTGCTGCCCAGTACAGGACCAGCTGCTCTGAAGTTTGGCTTCAGAGAGAAGTTCATGTACTTGTCCAGGTCGTTTTCGAAGACAACTTCCTTCACGTTCAGTTCTTCCTTGATCAGGTCGGTCAGGTCGCTGATGATGGATTCGTACTTACCATCAACCAGTACTTCGCCCAGAGGCTGTCTAACCTTAATCTTTTCCTTTTCTCTGGTTCCGCGGCCCAGGGTTACCAGTGCGCGTACCAGGTCCATTCTTTCTTCTACACCCTTGTCGATCAGAGTTTCGTCTGCCTTAGGGAAGTATGCAACATGAACGGTTTCTTCGCCGGTCAGGTTAGTGTAGATTTCATCAGACAGGAATGGAGCGAATGGAGCGATCAGCTTAGCTACGCCTACCAGCACTTCGTAAGTAGTTGCGTATGCGCTCTTCTTATCTTCAGTCAGTTCTTCAGCAAAGAATCTTCTTCTTGCTCTTCTGATGTACCAGTTGGACAGGTCTTCTGCCACGAAGTCAGTCATAGCACGAACAGACTTCATGTGGTCATAGGAATCCATGTATTCAGTTACATCCTTAACCAGCTGATTGTATTTGGACAGAATCCAGCGGTCCAGTTCAGGACGGTTTTCGTATGGAACGTCCAGTGCAGCCGGATCCATATCGTCCTGGTTGGAATACAGTACGAAGAAGTTGTATACGTTCTTCAGAGTACCGAAGAACTTGGATACTACGTCAATCAGACCGTCTTCGTCAAACTTTGTTGGGGACCATGCAGGAGATACGCTCAGCAGGTACCATCTGGTTGCGTCAGCACCGTACTTGTCGAACAGTTCGAACGGAGATACAGTGTTGCCTCTGGACTTGGACATCTTCTTGCCTTCCTTGTCCAGGATCAGGTCGTTAACCAGTACGTTCTTATATGGGGACTTGCCCATGATGAAGGTTGCGACTGCCATCAGGGAGTAGAACCACCCTCTGGTCTGGTCGATACCTTCACAGATGAAGTCTGCAGGGAACAGCTTGGTTTCTACAGCTTCCTTGTTTTCAAACGGATAATGCCACTGTGCGAAAGGCATTGCACCGGAGTCGAACCAGCAGTCCATAACTTCTGTTACTCTGGTCATTGGCTTGCCGCAGTCAGGGCATGTAATATGAACGTCGTCCACATATGGTCTGTGGAGTTCGATGGATTCATCGATATCTTCGATTGCATCGTTAACCAGCTGTTCTCTGGAACCTACGCAGTGCAGGTGACCGCATTCACATCTCCAGATTGGAATTGGAGTACCCCAGTATCTGGATCTGGAAATAGCCCAGTCCTTAACTTCTGCCAGCCAGTTGCCGAAACGCTTTTCACCTACGAAATCAGGATACCAGTTTACAGTTGCGTTGTTTGCAACCAGTTCGTCCTTCAGCTTGGACATTTCGATGTACCAGGAAGGCTTTGCATAGTAAACCAGAGGAGTACCGCATCTCCAGCAGTGAGGATAGTTGTGTTCCATCTTTTCCTTCTTGAAGATCTTGTTGCCTTCAGCCAGGTACTTGATGATGTCAACATCCAGACCGTCTTCCATTACGAAACGGCCAACCCATGGAGTTGCAGTGTAGCAGCCCTGTTCATCTACAGGCTGCAGTACAGGCAGGTCATACTTACGGCCGCAGTTATAGTCGTCTTCACCGAATGCAGGAGCGGTGTGAACGATACCGGTACCGTCTTCAACGGATACATAGTCCATGCAGGTCATGAAGAATGCCTTCTTTTCTGCCTTTACGAACGGCATCAGCTGTTCGTATTCCATGTATTCCAGAGCAGAACCCTTCATTTCTTCCAGTACTTCGTACTTTTCTGCACCCAGAACCTTATCAGCCAGAGCCTTAGCTACGTAGAAGATGTTGCCTTCTTCGTCGCCTTCAGTCATCTTAGCCTTGATGTAGTCGATGTCAGGACCGCAGGTCAGTGCCACGTTGGACGCCAGAGTCCAAGGAGTAGTAGTCCATGCCAGGAAGTATTCGTTTTCTGCGTTAACCTTCTTGAACTTACAGATCAGAGTGTTAACCTTTACTTCCTTGTAGCCCTGTGCTACTTCGTGAGATGCCAGACCGGTACCGCAGCGAGGGCAGTAAGGCAGAATCTTGTGTCCTTCGTAGATCATTCCTGCATCGAAGAACTTCTTCAGAATCCACCATCCGGTTTCGATATAGTTGTTATCCAGAGTGATGTATGGATCATCCAGGTCTACCAGGTAACCCATTCTTTCGGTCATGTCTCTCCACATATCAGTATATGTGAAAACAGATTCCTTACACTTCTGGTTGAATTCCTTGATACCGTACTTTTCGATATCCTGCTTGCCGCTCATTCCCAGCTGCTTTTCTACTTCGATTTCTACAGGCAGACCGTGAGTATCCCAACCGGCCTTTCTGTTAACCTGGTAGCCCTGCATGGTCTTATAACGGCAAACGGAGTCCTTTAAGGTTCTCGCCATAACATGGTGAATGCCTGGCTTACCATTTGCTGTTGGAGGTCCTTCGTAGAATACGAACGGAGTTGCTCCTTCTCTTGCTGTAACGCACTTTGTCAGCAGGTCTTCTTCTTTCCACTTAGCGACCTGCGCGTTCTGCACCTCTGCGATAGGTGCATCGGACAGTTTCTTAAACATGTTTTTCCTTTCTCCTTTCTGAGTTGCTCAGGGGATTCGTTTCTAAACAAAAACGTCCCCAAGCACAATGCTTAGGGACGATTATTTCATAACCGCGGTACCACCCTAGTTGCTGCCTCCATCAAGGCGCCTCTCATTAGTGTGTCAGACTCCGGAGTGATATTCGCTTAAGCTTTACCATCGCCCTCTCAGCCAAGGGGCGACTCTCTGTAAGGACTTCATACCTTAAGTTACTGGTTCCTTCAACGTCTGGATATTCAGTTTGTACGTGGAAAACGTACTGTAATATTCTACTCCGCAAAGCTTGTGATGTCAAGCGTTTTCGCAATTTTTCCGCCCATTAAAATGTCCGAACAATCATCTCCATTACCCTTGCATCCCGCTCAATCATCAGCTGATAGAATTCATCTTCATTCATTGCTCTATGATCCGCGTTCCGGTTTGTTTCAATTACCTTTTCTGCTGTCACATATTCCAGAGTGAATCCCTCTTCAGATTCATAATCATCCAGGTTCTGACCGGTATTGCCTTCCTGTACTTCACAGAAGTAATAGAAGTTATCCTGCACGAAAACCGTCCCTGCATTCTTTCCTTTCTGCGTGCGGCGGACCATTCCGTATTCTCTGATTTCTGATGGAACCACATTCAGTCCGGTTTCTTCCCTTACTTCCCTGATCAGTGCAGTCATATGGTCCTCGCCATCTTCGATACCTCCGCCCGGGAACTTATAATAATCATACTCCCGGCTGTGAACCATGGCAAACCTGCTATCTTTCTTAATAATGGCACGTACAGATGGACGAAAATATCGCTCATCATTCTTACCGTAATCTTTTTTATCTAATTCGAACAATACTCTCATTTTTCACAGTACTCCAGTATCAGATCTGCTATTTTTGTACTTCCAACGATATAGCTGTCATGACCTTCCCCTTCCAGAATCATCAGGCTGGCGTTCGGAATTGATTCCGCAATGAAACGGGTATCCTCTTCCTCAATCACATCTTCACTTCCTGCAAGTACCAGAGTCGGTGTTTTAATGGCTTCAAGCTGCTCACAGGTAATATCCGGTTCCGTCATCATCAGCTTGAACAGGGCGGATTTCTTCATAATCTGCCGCCAGTCAGGGAAGTTTGCTTCCACCCAGCCTTCAATAGCCTTTGGGCTGGTGTTGGCCCCACTGATAATCATCCGCTCAAACAAATCCGGATACGCCGAAGCCAGCAGCAGCCCGACAATACCGCCGTCACTGAACCCGTAGAAGGTGATATTTTGCAGAGAAAGAGCCTGAATGAACTGGTACACGTCTTCCGCCATGTCTGCGTAATGGAACTCAGATACTTTCTGACTCTTTCCGTGTCCCCTGCTGTCGATCAGATAGCAGGTAAAGTACTTTGAAAGAACCGAAACCGCTTCATCGAAAATCTCATGGGCCTCACCATTTCCGTGAACCATAATCAGCGGACTGCCGCTTCCTGCTGCCTCATAATACAGCTCTACATTATTTACGGTTATGTTCAAGTTTAACCTCCTGTATAGAGAAAAAGAGCTGACGTAATCAGCCCTTTTCAATTTACTTGTTCTTATTCTTATCGTAGATAATCTTCATTCCCTTGAATGCCAGGTCAGGATCATACAGGTCAATCATAGGAGTTTCATTATAAATCACTCGTCCCAGACCGCCGGTTGCATAAACCTTGATATCATCACGTCCGATTTCTTCCTTCATCTTGGAAATGATGTACTCGGTACTTCCGATGTAGCCGTAAACTACGCCGGCACGCATACTGGTATCGGTATTCTTTGCCAGAATGCTTGCAGGCTTGACAATTTCGATTTCAGGCAGTTTTGCAGCCTGCTGCCACAGAGCCTGTGCACTGATTTCCAGACCAGGCAGGATGACATTGTACAGGAACTCACCTTTTTCGTTAATGTAGTCAAACGTGGTTGCTGTACCGAAGTCTACCACAATAGCATTGCCGCCGTAGAGGTGATATACTGCTGCCGCATCGACGATTTTATCTGCACCTACTTCCTTCGGGAAATCTGTCTTAATGCTTATACCGGTCTTGATTCCAGGGCCCACGATAATCGGCTCTTTCTTAATATATTTACGGATAGAGTTATTGAAGGAATGCATTACCTTCGGTACTACGCTGGAAATAATAACATCCTTGATATCTTCCACATTTACTTTAGTATTGCGGCAGAACTCCATTAATGTCATACCATATTCATCACTGGTACGCTGTGCTTTGGTTGTTACACGGAATGTACCGGCAATACGGTCATCTTCGTGAATCAGAGCCATTGTAATATTTGTATTTCCGATGTCTACTGTCAGTAACATAACTAGTCAATTCCTTTCTCTGCACGGATTTTTAAAAGCTGTTCCCAGATTACATAAGCCAGGTCTTCTTTGGTCTGAAGCGGATTTTCCACCAGTCCTTCCTTCAGGATGAAGGTTGCCACATTGGTATCTGTAGCAAAGCCTGCGCCAGCCACCTTCAGGTTATTGGCAACAATCATATCGGCGTTCTTGCCAACCAGTTTCTTTCTGGCATTTTCCAGCAGGTTCTGAGTTTCCATGGCGAATCCGCAAAGCACCTGCTTCTCAGGTTTTCTTTCACCCAGAGTCTTCAGGATGTCCTTGGTTCTCACCAGTGCGATGGACAGATCGTCATCCTTCTTCTTCATCTTTTCGTCAGCAGTCACTGCCGGAGTGTAGTCAGCCACAGCAGCTGCCATGACAATATAGTCGCATTCATCGCTTCGGCTGGTTACAGCCTCAAACATATCCTGTGCACTGCGCACATCGATTGTTTCAATAGCATAAGGCTTTTTCAGGGCTGTTTTGCCGCTTACCAGAATAACCTCGGCACCGAGATTTCTCGCCGCCTGTGCGACTTCGTAGCCCATCTTGCCGGAGGAATGGTTGGTAATGTAGCGTACAGGGTCCATGCTTTCCATTGTAGGACCTGCAGTTACCAGCACCTTCTTTCCAGCCAGAGGCTTTTCTTTATATAAAGCCATTTCAATAGCTTCTTCAATCACATCTATATCTGCCATCTTTCCCTTGCCGGTATCCCCGCATGCCAGGAAACCGCTTGCTGCATCCACCAGGTGCATTCCCAGGGAACGGAGCTTGTTCATATTTTCCTGTGTCACAGGATTTTCATACATATTGGTATTCATGGCCGGTGCGATGACCTTCGGTGCCTTGCAGGCCAGGAACGTGGTCGTCAGCATGTCATCTGCAAGTCCATAAGCAAATTTTGCAATCACATTAGCGGTAGCGGGAGCTACTACGAAAACGTCAGCCCACTTGGCTACACTGATGTGTTCTACTTCATAGTTAAAGTTCCGGTCAAATGTGTCAATCAGGCACTTTCTGCCGGTGAGTGTTTCAAATGTTAATGGATGCACGAAGTTGGTAGCATTCTCTGTCATAATCACCTGCACTTCATACTTCTTGGATAAGTCGCTGACCAGCTGGCAGGCCTTGAATGCCGCAATGCCTCCGGTCACGCCCACAACGATATTTTTCATTGTTCGCTGTTCCTTTCATTGAATCTGTATTCAGCCTTCATTTCAGCCGCTCTGAAAGCGTACCCGATGACGGCATAACCTTACAGGCTATATTTTAATCCTCTTTGCAGAAAAAGTCAAATTATGTTTGAACTTTACCCCTGTGGATGATATAATTAATTGTTAAAAATTTCATACATGGAGGAAAACATGAACAGAAAACAAAAGTATGGTCAGATCCGCAGGGAAGCCATCGCCTGTTTCTGGGCTCTTGTGGCTATCATTGTGTTCTGGACCATCGCAGGGATCGGCGTGAGCCGGCTGAATATCACCATCTTCCACACACCGCTGTGGGCCATTACGGGATGTATCGGTACCTGGATTTTCTCCGTGGCTTTGGTGATATGGTTAGTCAAGCATGTCTTTCAGGATTTCAGCCTGG
>JAZNKW010000055.1:0-24670 GCA_045578745.1 Anaerovoracaceae bacterium | reverse complement strand
GTAGTCGAAGGGCTGGCGCAGCGAATCTTAAACGGTGACGTGCCGGAAGGACTGAAGGATAAGACCATTTTTGCCCTGGATATGGGTGCACTGATTGCCGGTGCCAAGTTCCGCGGGGAGTTCGAAGAGCGTCTGAAGGCGGTCTTAAACGAAGTGGAAAAGTCTGAGGGCAGAATCATTCTGTTCATCGATGAAATTCATAATATTGTAGGTGCAGGCAGAACAGAAGGTTCCATGGATGCCGGAAACCTGCTGAAGCCGAAGCTGGCCAGAGGGGAACTGCACTGCATCGGTGCTACGACTCTGGATGAATACAGAAAGTATATCGAAAAGGATGCTGCTCTGGAACGAAGATTCCAGAAGGTACTGGTGGATCAGCCGACGGTGGAAGATACTATTTCCATCCTGCGTGGTCTGAAGGAACGGTTCGAAATCCACCATGGTGTCAGAATTACGGATGGTGCACTCATTGCCTGTGCGACACTTTCTGACCGCTATATCAGCGACCGCTTCCTGCCGGACAAGGCCATCGACCTAATGGACGAAGCAGCTGCCAGAATCCGTACGGAAATCGACAGCATGCCGGCAGAACTGGACGAAATCAGCCGTAAAATCATGCAGCTGGAAATTGAAAAGCAGGCCCTGGGCAAGGAAACCGACAAGGCTTCTGCGGCCCGCCTGGAAACTTTGGAAAAAGAACTGGCTGCACTGAAGGAAGAAAATGCTTCCATGCGCGCCCAGTGGGAAAACGAAAAGAAGGGCATTGCCGACGTAAAGGCCCTGAAGCAGCAGATTGAAGATGTGAAGCATCAGATGGAAGATGCAGAACGTAAATACGACCTGGAAAAGCTGGCACAGCTGAAGTACGGTGTTTTGCCGGAACTGGAAAAGAAGCTGGAAGAAGAAAAGGCCAAGGCTGAAGGTGCTGACGTTGACGGTGAAGGTCAGACTGCAGATCGTCTTCTGAAGGAAGAAGTTACGGAAGAAGAAATCGCAGAAGTTGTTTCCGGCTGGACCGGCATTCCGGTGGCGAAACTTGTCGAAACTGAAAGAGATAAGCTTTTGAGACTGGGTGAAATTCTCCATAAGAGAGTCATCGGCCAGGATGAGGGCGTGACAGCAGTGTCCGAAGCTATTTTGAGAGCAAGAGCGGGCCTGAAGGATGAAAACCGTCCAATCGGATCTTTTATTTTCCTTGGACCGACCGGTGTAGGTAAGACCGAACTGGCCAAGGCACTGTCCGAATCACTCTTTGACACAGAAAAGAATATTATCCGAATCGATATGTCTGAATACATGGAAAAGCACTCCGTATCCAGACTGGTGGGTGCGCCTCCGGGATATGTGGGTTACGATGAAGGCGGTCAGCTGACTGAGGCTGTAAGACGCAAACCGTACAGTGTAATCCTCTTCGACGAAATTGAAAAGGCACATCCGGATGTGTTCAATATCCTGCTTCAGCTGCTGGACGACGGCCGTCTCACCGACAACCAGGGCAGAACTGTGGACTTTAAAAATACCATAGTTATTATGACCTCTAACATCGGTTCTCCGTACCTGCTGGATAATATGAAGGCAGATGGTACGGTTGATGAAGATGTGAAGGAGCAGGTAACTGGCCAGCTGAAGAACTACTTCCGTCCGGAATTCCTGAATCGAATTGATGACATCATCGTGTTCAGTCCGCTGACACTGGAGCAGATCAGCCGCATCATTGAACTGTCCCTGAAATCTCTGGAACGCCGCCTGGCAGACCGGAACATGGGACTGGTGCTGACTGATGAGGCCAAGGTGTTCATTGCAAAGGAAGCTTACGACCCGCAGTACGGTGCACGTCCTGTGAAGCGTTATCTGCAGAAACACGTGGAAACAGAGATTGCGTCCATGATTATCCGCGGCCAGCTGGTGGATGGAGGCAAAGTGATCATCGAAACGGAAGGGGAAGACGACGAACGCTGCCTGAAGTTCAGACCGCAGGATATGCTGGTATAATTGAAACTTTGAAAATACTCCTTTTTGATGAATTTTACTGAAATGGAGTACATTCCTGGAGAATATCTGACGTAATTTAATAAGAAACATATAAAAAAGTACTCCTTTTGCATAGTTATTGGCTGAAAGGAGTACTTTTTATGTTAGAAGATGACAATATTACAGAAATAGCAGATAAAAAATACTCCTTTTTGTTTAAAAACGGTAAAAAGGAGTATTTTGCCAGAATAAAACTATCCTATTTTCTTCGAATCATGGTCTTTAGCATATGAATTTCAGCTGCTTCTGCACCTGCTTCGGGATTTCGTGTCATGAAAGCGTGGAAAATGGCACGGTGTTCTTCCAGGACAGTGGTAAGGTAGTTGGCAGGATAACGGCTGTTGGATGCAGCGTACTTCAGGTAGAAGTTGTATCGATGCAGCGTCTTTTCCATTTCACGGTTATGGCATGCACGGTAGATGATGGTATCAAAACCGTTGTTGATGCGGAGCATTTTTTCCAGGTCATCACTCATGGTATAGAATTCCATGAATTCAAAGGTCTGCTGCAGCATGTCCAGCTCATCATCTGTGATACGCTCGATGGCCCAGCGGATGCACTGAATTTCCAGAGCACTTTTCATCACGTAAAAATCATCGATATTTTGTTCCGTAAAACCTTTCACGAAGGCTCCGCGGTTCGGGATGGTTTCAATCAGACCTTCCGATTCGATTCTCCGCAAAATCTCCCGGATCGGCGTTCTGCTGATTCCGTACTTATCGCAGAGGTCCTGCTCTACGATACGCTGACCGGTACGAAGTCTGCCGGAAAGTATTTCAATCTTTATTTCTTCTTCTATTTTCTGTGCTTTCGTCTTTTTTTCCTGATAGTCATTGCTCAGGAAGTCCAGGTTCATCATTGGCATAGTGAAAATCTCCTGATAATTTGCGTGAATTGTATACAATTTAATTTATCATATCATGTCGAAATATGTTCGTCAAGCAATGGATTTTATGGTATAATATTTAGATTAAAGAGGTGGAATTATGATTAAAAGTGAAGATATAAAAGAAATATTAGACAGACTGGAAACACAGTATCCGGAAGCGGAATGTGCACTCCATCATCAGAACGTTTTTCAGCTTATCGTGGCTGTTGCATTGTCTGCACAGACCACAGATAAGAGCGTGAACCAGGTGACTCCGGCACTCTTTGAGGCTTATCCTGACGCAGAAGCACTTGCAGCGGCGGAGCCGGCTGAAGTGGAAGAGTACATTAAGCGGATCGGTATGTACCGTACCAAGGCGAAGAACATCGTCGGCCTTGCAAAATCTCTGGTGGCAGACCACGGCGGTCAGGTGCCGGAGGATTACGACGCGCTGGTAGCTTTGCCCGGTGTCGGCAGAAAGACGGCCAATGTGGTTCTGTCTGTAGGATTTGGTCATCAGAGAATTGCGGTGGATACACACGTATTCCGTGTAGCCAACCGTATCGGCCTGGTCGAGGCAAAGGATGTGCTGAAGACGGAACTGGGACTTATGGAACGGATCCCGGAAGACCGTTGGTCCAGAACCCATCACAGTCTGATTTTCCATGGACGGCAGTGCTGCGATGCCAGAAAGCCGCAGTGCGGGACCTGCGTCATCGCAGAGTTCTGTGAATACCTGAACAAAGCAGAATAAAGAGGATAACATATGAGCAATCATTTTGAACTGGGTACACTGGTTAGACAGATGCAGGGAAAGCTTCAGGCAATTGATGCAGAAGCTGCTGCCTGGAAGGCACAGAATGAAGAAAAACTGAAAAATACCATCAGCAGCCAGACCGCAGACAATTCTCCGAAGCTGGAGAAGCTGAAAGCGGAGCTCATGGACCTGGAAAGCAAGAAGAAGACGATTAAAAAGTACTATGCAGCTTACTATGAAGAAGCATCTCCATCGGTGCAGAAGGGAAGCTCCGCCCAGCCGGTTCCTGTGAATATGAATCTGTATAAGAATCAGCTGGTGAATCCAAATCATAAGCAGGCTGCGGACAATATCATCACCCTGGCACGAAGCAACCTGGAATATATTAAGAACCAGGAAGAAATTCTGAAGGAGCAGATAGAAGAACTGGAAGGCGGAAACAACCAGGCGAAGAAAGAACTGGAACTGCTGGAATCCCAGATGAAGTCTCTCTATGAGCAGAAGTATCTGCAGGCGGTAATGTCTGCTGACATGCTCTATCTTCATGACCAGTGTCAGCTGACCGCTTCCGATTTTGATGAAGAAGACTGGGAAGAGTACGTGTATGAAGCACCTGTATTCCGCAGTGAACAGATTATGATCGGCAGCGCTCTCTACGACATGAAGGTACCGGATTATCTTCACCATGCCATGGTTATGTTTCCATCATGGAAAGAAAATAAGATGAAGGTTCCGGTATGTTTGCCTCTGAGTGGATTCCATATGCTGGTAAACTATCATGTAAGCCAGTCCATGATAACACGAGAAGGTATCCGGACCCTGATTGGTAATCTTCTGAAGAACATGCCTGCAGGCAGCGTGAGAGTTTATCCTATGGATCTGGAAACTTTTAATGGTGCGGCTTTCGGCGGTCTGACCCAGATGGCAGGACCTGCTCCGGCTTTTATGGCACCGGTTCCTGCAAACGAAGACCAGGTGCTGAAAACCTTAAAAGAAATCTACAACGATGCGGTGAAGGCATCTCAGAAAATGACCGGGTACCGTACTTTGGAAGAATATAATGAATATGCGACCGATGGTGAGCAGCTGACTCAGAAAGTGATTATCGCCTACGGCTGTCCGGAAAAGCTGAGTGCCAAGGCACTGGAATACTTTGAGCGGATTTATTATATGTCTGTTCAGTGCGGCATTTCCATCATCGCCGTACATAATTCCAATTCCGATATCTTTATGTCATCTGCCAAGACCTTCTATCAGAATATGGCGGGCGATGCGCTGGTTATCGACTGCAGTCCGGAAGGGCAGTTTGTTGTATCCGGACAAACCAAAGCACCTCTGAAGTGGCTCCGTGGTCTTCATGCTTTGTCTGAAGAGACGGTTGAAGCAGTTAGTGAAGCTTATGGCGCAGCTGCACCTGCCAGCGTGGCAGCAGAGAATCCGTCTATTGATGATTGCTTTAAGAAGATAAATCATACCCGTGGCAAGCGGCATCTTAGCCTTACCTATGGTGTGGATGAAGAAGATAAAATCAGAAAGTTTGATTTCCAGCTGATGACCTTCGCAGGCTATATTTCCGGGTCTGCCGGATGCGGTAAATCCAGCCTGATGCACACCCTGATTGCAGGGATTTTGCTGAACTGCCATCCGGAAGATGCAGAACTGTGGCTGGTGGATTTCAAGATGACCGAATTCCAGCTCTATGCCAAGCATATGCCGCCTCACGTAAAGCGTGTGATTCTGGAATCTTCGGAAGAAGTGGTGCTGGATCTCATTGACGAACTTTACGATATTCTGGAACGCCGAAACAAGCTGTTCAGCAAATACGGGTTTAAAGACATTATTGATCTACCGGAGGAATACCGAAAGAAGCATCTTCCGCTGATTATCGTCATGGTGGATGAATTCGCTACCATGTCACAGATTATCAATAATGCGCCGCAGTTTGGCAATCTGACTTACGCACTGAAGCTGGAAAACCTGCTGTCGAAGGGACGGTCCACCGGATTCCGCTTCATTTTCGCAGATCAGTCTTATGAAGCCGGGGTTTATGGACTCACACCGAAGTCCAAAGACCAGATGGGGCTGCGTTTTGCAATGGCCAATAAGAATAAGTTCGAAATGCAGGGGACTCTGGCACTGCCGGAGGGAACGAAAACCGACGAAGTAAAACAGTGGATTGCAACCCTTCCACCGCATCATGTACTGACTGCAGAATCGGAAGCTGTGGAAGGAACCCTGCAGACAACGGTGCAGGTTCACCGCAGCAAGGTTGCGTTCGTACCGCAGAACCGAATCATCGAAATTACAGAAGAACTGAACCGGATGTATAAACCGGTAGCCTCAGCGAAGGAAGTGACCGACACTACTTATCTGGATAAGAATCCTCTGGTCATCGATGGACAGAGAGTCTATACCTTTAAGGAATGTGAAGAAGAAATTGAGGATTGGGATGCACAGCAGGATTATCCGAAGGAAATACAGAGGATGTATCTGGGCCGTCCGTGTGCACTGCGGCAGCAGTCACCAGTTGAACTGAAACCGGCTCCTGGAGAAAACCTTCTCATGATTGCGGAAACACCGGATGTGGTAGCATCGGAACTCTGTTCTGCCATCGGCAGCCTGAAACATCAGAATACCAAAATCACCATTCTGGCAGACCGTTTGGATCCGTTCTATCGGAAATACCGCAGCATCTGGCAGCAGTATGAGTGCATCACCGATCTGGAGGGAATCTGTGAGAAAATCCTTCAGCTCCGCCAGCAGGTGGAAAAGAACCAGAGCAGCAATGAACTGGTCATCATGCTGGGTATCTATAACATCTATCAGAACTGGGAAGAACTGCCAAAGCGAAAAAGTGTGCCGAAGAAAGCAGAAAGCAGCGTGAAACCAGTTGAGATGACCGGCACACCTTCTCTTCTGGTAAGTCAGCTGGGGGACCGCCTGGCAGAAGAGGATACTGCAGCAGGGGATGATGACGATGATCTGGACCTGGATGCTTTATTCGCAGAGGATCCGCTCTATGAAGAAGATAAAGAAGCAGCAGGACCGGAATCCGGCGGAGCAGCATCTGACGAAGAAACAGATGAACTTCTGTATAACGCCATCGAGGACTTCCGTTGGCTGCTGATTAAGGCACCGGCCAGAGGTGTTCACTTCCTGGTGGTGCTCAGTCAGTTCAGCGAATACAAAGAACTGAAGTGGCCTGAAAAAATGTTCCGTCATCTGGTGTACCAGTGGCTGGCCAAAGAAGAACTGGCTGACATTATCGGATTCGGCAGAAGTGCACGGATTCCGAACGGTGCAGTCCGTTATGTGAGCAAAAAAGACGCCTTCTCCCTGCGTCCTTATCTGTGGCCTGGGCTGATTATTAACGGCTGGACCATGGATGAAGCAGGCAATGCAGTGGAAGCGGGCGACGAAGACGATGAATTCATTTAAAGCCGGGAGGTGAGGATTTTGCCGGGAAATTGGAATATTAATGAACGCGGAGCGAACGAAATTGCGATGATGCGGAAGAAGCTGGATGTAAAGGCCGCGGTTGCGGAAGCCAGCTACAATCGGCTGCTGGGTGCATCGGTGGAATATGGTGAAGACCTGGGAATCTATCAGGATGTTTTGCAGGCTGAACTGAAAGTCATCGATACTCTGGCGAAAGAATGCAGACTATGTGTGGATGCGCTGACCGTCAGACTCTTCGAATATGAAACCCTGATCCGCGAAGAAGTGAAAAAAGCAAAAATTGCAGCGGAAGAAGACGCTGCTGCAGGAAATAATGGAGGACAGAAACATGCCAGATGACAGACCAGTAACGGAAGAAGCTTTAAGAGGAATGATTAAGGCTCTGGACGATTTTATTAATGATACAACATCTGTGATTAATGCACTGCAGACGGATGCCAATGAATGTGCAGACAACATGAACGGAGATGCAGTGGCAGCTAAGGCCATCGTTCGTGTCAACAAGTGCATCGGATACTACCGCGAAATCAACAAGCGTGCAGAGGATCTGAGAACGAAGATGAAGAATAAGCTGCAGTCTCTGGAAGCCATGAAAAATATCATGGACGGAATGTAGAGGGGGGAAAACGTGATGTCTACAAATGTTTGGGATGTTTCCAAAACCGGCGTGGATTCTATCCGTGTTCTCATCAAGAATCTGCAGAGCAGCCTGGATGCAGCGGATACTGCATTTACCAATCTGAATAATACCTTTGTGTGCAGTGTGGACGGCCTGGGAATCTATTCCGATTCCATAAGTGTAACACTGAAGACCATGAAGACGGTCAATGAGACCAGTAAGAACTCTATCGGAGATCTCATGGTGCGTCTGGACAAGTACGCTGGCTATATCGAAAACGAGCTGGCTAAGAAGGGCGAATAATAAGCCGGGAGATTTGTAACTTATGAAGAGAAAAGTACATATTACAAGAAAAGATGACACTTCCAAATATTCAGGTAAAGTACTGAATATCTGGCTTGACAGCAATGCACCGAATCCTCCGAATTACAAGCTGGCAGCGGGAAAAACCATTACAGCCATGAATGTGAATGAAAAGGAACATTATCTGGTACTTCAGCGTCCCGGATTCCTGGGCGGTACAGTACAGCATTATACAATCCCAACGGGTAGCGATGACCTGGAACTGACGGTTACCGTAAATGGCTACGGCCAGCTTTTCGTCCGTAAGAAGCCTGGTAAGAAGAACTCTTCTAAATCCGGCAGCAGTAAGAAACCATCGGTCAGCACCACCCGTAACCTCTATGTGACCCGAGGAAGTGCTCTGGGTCATCTGCCGAATGTTCCAATTCGCATGGTAGTGGACGGCACGACGAGCAAGCATCCGCTGCTTTATGAATTTGACCCGGACATGATATATACCATTACCATGGACAAGAAGATGCATGAACTGGTCTTCTTCTATCCAGATGTGCAGACCGGCGATCTTGTACTTAGAACTCTGGATGCGGGAAGTAAGGATGAGGCGTTTTATGTAGATTTTGATACAAACGGCGTGCTTGTCGCAATGCCATGTGAACTGCCGAAGAACCTGGCTGGAGGAAATACTGCAGGCAGTTCCGATATTGCCTCTTCACCAACTACTGCGGCAGTGAAAGAATATATCGCTGATTATATTGATCCTGCCAAGGGTGCTCCTGTACCGGTTCTGCTTCATGCACTGAATACCTTTGAACACCTGCGAGTTTCAGTTGGCTCCGAGGCGGTGACATTCTTTGCGTGCCATAAGGAAGTGGACGACCAGAAAATTGCATCCTGTTCCTATGCCTTTGCCAATCAGAACCTGGCGGGTACAGCGGGTACCTTTACTTCTTTAAATACACTGGGGCAGAGAAATCAGCTGCTGACTGCCATCCGTGATTTCGTGAATAACGAATGTCCTGGTGTCACCATGAAGGGAACGAAAATTTACCAGGATGCATCCTCAGTCGGAAAGAATGCAGGAAAAAGCGTCCGGAAAACAACCACACCGGATGTGAATGAATCACTTACAGCCATAGAAGTGACGGCAGCTGTTATGAGAAATTTTGATGAAAAATCAGAATTTGCTGCTGATCTGGATAGGGTTGCGAAAACCTGTCTTCTGAGCGTGGAAGAGGACCGGGTGAAGGTGACCATCATGGTGGAGGATTTTGAGACGGCCCATGCGCTGCCGGATGCGGGTACTCAGGTAAAAGAGTTTGTATATTCCGAAGTGGATACGTCTGCGTATTTTGAACTGAATTATCAAGTTTCACAGAAAAACCTGGACAATCAGTTCGATTTTCTTGTTCGTGAAGAAGATCGTCAGATTTTGATGGAAAAGATTCTGTCCAATCTCAGAAATATGTCTCATCTGATTGTGGAAGGAAATACCTTCCGCAGCCGCAGAAAGGGTGAAGAACTGATTGATGTGGAACATACGCTGACAGCAGCGGCCATGAAGCATAAGGTTATGAAACTGTTTACACCGGACAGCAAACTGGTGAATGTGCTTCGTTACTCCAATGTGAACTACTGTCAGATCAGTCCAAGCGAAAACGATATATCATTTGTATATATCGACATGGATTCAGAGATATGTGAGATTATTAGATATACTTTCGAGGAACTGGTAGGACCGGAACTTCTGGAAGGCGAAGACTGCTTTGGTGAGCTGAGGTATGGTCATGAGAAGGATATGCTCTCTGGTGTGATAGGACAGGGACTGTATACACTGCCATATCTCAAGTCATACTACGAGATGACTTTCGATTCTTATCCAGTCAGTGATCTGCAGCAATCGCTTGGGATGACGTTTTATTCCGCGATTTGCCTGAATACAGATGTGATTTCCAAAACCAGCGATGTTTACGAGACCCCGGCCTGGATTAAGGGGGCTCAGGAGGATCCGGAGGAATCTGAGATTCCAGAAATTCCTGATGAACCGGAACACCCTGCAAAATCCACCCTGGCGGACTCTCCGACGACCCAGGGGATAATTGCGCAGCTGGAGGATTACTTTAAAGAAGGCGGTGCTTTTAATCTGCTGATGCAAATCATGCAGATCGAAATAGCAGTTCTCAGTGCAGGCAGCGAAGGGATTGGTGTCGGCTTCCTGAAAAGACTGCCGGATGGAAGTCTGGATGTCGCCGGTCATTTCGATTTACATTATAAAAACTTCGGTGCAGGTGAAGATGGCGCCTTCACCAAGCTTGATATGGATCAGCAGGAGAAACTGCAGGAAATCTTATGGAATGAGTTTCCGTTCCTGCGCCATTAGGAGGTTAGTATGAAAAGAGATACAAGAAGAATTTCCATTCTGAGAAGACCTAATACGGGCGGTCCCCTTGCAGGTAAATTTATGGCGATAAAAGTAGATGGAAAACTTGATAAAGAAGCATTACAGGATGGCTGGAGACATGTCTATACGAATTATGGGAAGAAATGCACCATTGTATTATATGGTCAGTCTCCTTATGCAATGGAAGAGCATTATGAAGTACCTGCAGGAAAGCAGGATGTGAACCTTGAAGTATGCTGGACTGGAAATAAGTATGTAATTAAAGAAGCTTTATCAAGAAAACTGACCATTCACAGAGATTCAGCCTGCCCGAAGTTTTATCTCCGTGTAAATGTCGGTTCTGTACCGCTGCATCTTTTAGGAAGAAGTCTTGGTGCAGGGGATTCCGTATCTTTTCTTATCGATACACTGGAGCATGATCTGGAATTGACCCCTCATGGATTTACAGATGGCACTTTGAAAAAGGTTACTGTTCCGGCTGGTGACACTGACATTGACGTTTTTGTTACTGTAACTGCCACCAAGCAGGTTATCATAAAAGAGGCGGCAGCCAATGGCAAAAGCGCTGATAACAATGCAGGCAAAGCAAAGCCGGAAAAAAACTTTTTACCGGGCGGACTCAGCGATAAGGAAATCCGTGAAGAACTTAGGAAACTTCTGAATCCGAATGATGGCCTGCTTCTGGCAAAACTGCGTCAGTGCAGCGGTAAGCCGAGATATCTTCGTGTGGATGTCAGAGGTGACGGCGTTTATTTCAGTCTTTACGAAGGATGCAGCTCTAAAAACGCAGCAATTCTGTACTATGATTACAAGAACTCCAGGATTAATCTTGGTCATTATGAAGACCGAAATGCTGTTCTTCAGTTCATCCGTACCTATGTGAATCACAGCACTGTTGGTCATGTACTGAAGATGGAAGGACACGATATCTTCCTGAAAGAGGACTTTTTATGTGAAATTCCGAAAGCGCCTGTAAAAACGAAACCTGATCCAGTTATTCCAGAGTTTGAACCAACTGCTTCGCAGCCGACACCTGCCAACCCGGAAACAGCCCCTGCTCCTGAAAACGTAAAACAGGAAGAAACACTTCCTGAAAAGCCAGAGCATCCGGATATGTATCAGTCCATGACCAGTCACGGAATCTGGCGTGCACTTTATGAAAGTTTTGGTCCGGGAAGCGCATTCGAGACCATGGTCAAGCGCGTACCGGCGACTTGTTTTGTTACAGCTGAGGAGGAAGCCCTCCGCGTAACTGTCATGTTTGAGGAAGAAGAACATGCGGAAATGGTTGGAAACGGCGGTGCGACGGTCTTTGAATATAATTATGTCCAGTGTACGCAGAAGCAGTTCATGGCAATGCTTGAGGAAGGTAAGACAGTGACTGCAGCGGATATGGTCCATAACTTTACTAAGCTGCAATACGAAGAAGATAAGTCCGAACTGGTAGATTACCTCATGTATTTCATTGACGCAATTCCACATGTGATTGTAGAAGGTAATTCTTTCCGCAGCCGCAGACCAGGAGAAGAAATTATAGAGATTGAACAGACTCTGACGGCTAAGGTTATGAGCCACAAGATGGTGCAGCTTTTTGAACTGGATGGGGAGATTATGGATATTCTCCGCAGAAATAACATTGCGTACTGTTTGATTGGTTCCTATAATGAGTATCTCAAAATTATTTTCGTAGATACGGATGATGAAACCATTCATACAATCCGCTACGATTTCAGTGATCTGGTAGATGCAGATTTCCTGGAAGGCGAAGGATGCTTCAGCCGTCTGACATGCAATTATGAAAAAGATTCTCTGGACGAGTATCTTGGACGTGCAGTCTGTGCATTGCCGTACTTCAGACCGTGTATGACATCCGGCGGTGAAATGTACAGTCAGATTAACCTGAACAAAGACATTGTTCCTGGCCTGGATGAGGACTTCGTTCCGCCTGCCGAGGAGGAAACTGAAGTTCCTGAAATCCCGGAAATCCAGGAGGACATGGGTATTCCAGAGGAACCGGAAATTTCAACCGAACCGGTTATCATCGATGACGCGGATTTTGAAGATTTTGATACTCCTGATACAGTACCAGAAGAACCAGAAGAACCGGAAGGTCCGGTATATACGGTACAGAGTTCTCCGACCACCTGGGCAATTGTTGCTCATCTGAACATGCAGTTTGCTGTTGGCGGCGGCCTTTCACAGTTTATGAAGGCTATGGGCTTCGACCAGGTTAGTCTGAAGGCAGCTGCTGCGGAACTGATTCTGGAATTCCAGAAGAGCGGTGTGAGCTGCAGTACCATGCAGCTTCCGTACAAGCAGTTCAACAAGGGAATAGAAGGGGAATTCGAAACTCTTGGTGATGAAGACGATACGGACAAGCTGTTAACCATTCTGAAAAATTCCGCACCATATTTTAAGTAGAAATATATTACATAAGGGGAAAAGGATTATGAGATATTATGTTACCGCCGATGTTCACGGATTTTTCAGTGAACTGAAGGCAGCACTCGATGAAGCGGGGTTCTTCGAGGACAAAGAACCCCATAAACTGATTATCTGCGGGGATATTTATGACCGGGGAAGTGAAGCACTGCAGCTGCAGGCGTTTCTTCTGGATTTGATGGAGCGGGATGAAGTGATTCTGATCCGCGGAAATCATGAAGATCTGGCGGATCAGCTGCTGCTCCGCTGGAATGGAAAAAGTTACCTTGACTCTCATCATAACTCCAACGGGACTGTGGACACTGTGTGTCAGCTGACACAGTCCACAATCATCGATATCTTTGACTATCCGGATGATGTGGGCCGCAAATTCCTGAAGAGCCCGTATATCCAGACTATCATTCCTGCCATGGTGGACTATTTTGAAACGGAGCACTATATCTTCACCCATGGCTGGATTCCATGCAGATCCGAGCACCTGGGAACGAACCTTGCAAAATATGTTTTGACGGAAAACTGGCGCCAGGCTGACGAGTACGCCTGGAACCGGGCCCGCTGGGTCAACGGTATGGAAGCCGCTCATTATGGAGCCATCGAACCCGGCAAAACCATTGTCTGCGGACACTGGCATACATCCTTCGGCCATTCCAGATACGAAGGCGATGGGGGAGAATTTGAAAACAGCCCGAATTTCAAACCGTATTATGGTGAGGGAATTATTGCCCTGGATGGGTGCACATCCTATTCCGGAATTGTAAACTGTATTGTTATTGAGGACTGATTATGAAATTAACCATGTTAGGAACCGGACATGCTCTGGTGACAGAATGTTATAATACATGTTTTGTGATTTCGGAAGAAAGGAATCACTTTCTGGTGGATGGCGGGGGCGGAAACACTATATTGAAGCAGTTAAAAGATGCAGGTATCAGTCCGGATGATATCCACGAGATATTTATTACACATAAGCATACCGACCATCTGCTTGGAATCTTATGGGTTGTCCGTGTCGTGTGTCAGCAGATGATGAAGGGTAAATATGATGGAATTCTGAACGTATATGGACATGATGAGGTTTTGAATCTGCTTCGTGATATGGCCGGCAAGCTTCTCTGGGAAAAAGAGTATGCATTCATCGGCGACCGAATTCTTCTGCATGAAGTAACCGACGGGCAGAGTGCAGAGATTATCGGACATAAGACCACATTTTTCGATGTGTGTTCGAAGAAAGCAAAACAGTTTGGATTTTCCATGAAAATCAGAGAGAATGAAAAACTGACCTGCTGTGGGGATGAACCGCTGCATGATACTGTGATGAACTATGCTGAAAACGCAAAATGGCTGCTCCACGAATCTTTCTGCCTGTATTCAGAAAGAGATATCCATAAACCTTATGAAAAACACCATTCAACGGTAAAAGATGCCTGTGAACTGGCGGAGACCCTGGGCGTACAAAATCTTGTACTCTATCATACGGAAGATGATACGATTGCTGACCGTAAAAATCTGTATACCCGGGAGGGCAAGGCGTATTATCATGGAAATCTGTTTGTACCAGATGATTTGGAGAAAATTGACTTATGAGAAATGAGATAAAAGTATTAATGATCTGTCACGGTAATATCTGCAGATCGCCAATGGCTGAGTATGTACTGAAGGATATGGTCCGCAAGCAGCATATGGACGGTCTGTTCTACATTGAGTCTGCGGCTACCAGCCGTGAGGAAATCGGTAACGATGTGCATTACGGAACCAGGGGCAAACTGGCGGAAGTTGGAATCCCATGCCCGAAGAGAAGAGCCAGACAGGTGACCAAGGCTGATTATGAAGATTTTGACTGGCTGCTGATTATGGACGGAAATAATCACCGCAATCTGATGCGGATTATCGGAAGTGACCCGCAGGGCAAAGTACACGGAATGCTGGATTTCGCCCCACGGCCAAGGGATATCGCGGATCCGTGGTATACGGGGAATTTTGATGTGACATATGACGACGTGGTGGAAGGCTGCGAAACCTTCCTGAAACATTTGAAAGAAACAGGAGTAATTTAATTCGATGAGCAATTTACATAAAGAACAGAATCAGTCTCTGGTCAGCATCCTGAAAAACAGCCTGCTGGCGGCCTTTGGTCTCTTTGGATTCGGTGTGGGTGTATATCTGACCATCCAGGCTAACATCGGGGTGGCACCATGGGACACATTCTATCTTGGAATAAATAAAGTAACCGGAATCCAGTACGGAAACATTTCCATTGCAGCCTCCATCATCATCATTCTGATTGACGTGTTCGTGCTGAAAGAGCGAATCGGTATCGGTACGCTGCTGGATGCGGTGGTTGTAGGCAAAACTGTAGACCTGATGAACTGGCTGAACCTGGTTCCTGCCCAGCAAAATATGATCATCGGCGTGATTCTCATGCTGATTGGTCTTTTCATCATGGGGTTTTCTCAGTATCTGTACATGCAGGCTGGTCTCAGCTGCGGTCCCCGTGACAGTATGCTGGTAGGTATCAGTAAGAAGATTCCGAAGGTAAAAGTTGGATATATCGGTACTGCAATTCTGATTACAGTATTTATTCTCGGCTGGCTGCTGGATGGTCCGATTGGTGTCGGTACGATTATCGCGGTGGCCCTGCAGGGTATGCTGATGCAGGTTGCATTCAACATAATGAAGTTTGATCCGAAGGATATCACCCATCAGGATCTGATTCAGAGTATGAAAGTGATTTTTAAGAAATAGGGAGGAATTGTCATGAAGAAAGAACTTGATGAACTTTGGGCTGATATAAAAAAGACATTAAGTCCGAAAATGATAATCTTCATTATGATTGGTATTGCAGCTTTCGTGATTCATCCTCTGATTGGACTGATTTTCGCAGGCGTAGCAATTAATTTTCTTATGTCTTTCTACACCTCCAAAGGTGTGCTGAATCGTGATTCTTCAGCAGAAGAGGTCAGTCAGGAGGAAAATCCATGAGAATATTTGACACGAAGATTCAGGAAATTAAATATAAGGTTCTTTGTGAAGTGGCCAAGCAGACCTGGGCGGGAAACGATTCGTTCGCTGCTTTTAATGATATCGCCAAGGTGGTTGTAACGAAGGACGATATTACACGCTGCTGCATCTATAAGGAAAGAGCTATTGTAGCTGAGCGTATCAAGATTGCACTCGGGGGCAATCCTGCTGATCCTAATGTGATTGAGGTAATTGATATTGCGTGCGATGAATGTCCGGAAGCAGGTTATGTAGTTACGGATCTTTGCCGTGGATGCCTGGCACACCGCTGTAAGGATGTCTGCCGTTTAGGTGCAATCAGTTTTGATGACAGGGGTAAAGCGGTCATAGACAAGTCAAAATGTGTGGAATGCGGAAAGTGTGCCAAAGTCTGCCCGTACCGTGCCATTAACAATTTTGTTCGTCCTTGTGAAATCAGCTGCAAAGCCAACGCAATTCACATGGGGCCAAACGGAGCAGCGGAGATTGACCACGAAAAGTGCACAGACTGCGGCTCCTGTGTATACACCTGCCCATTTGGTGCAGTTGTGGACAAATCCTACATTGTAGATGCTATCCATCTGATTAAACAGAGCAGGGTGGAAAATTTTCCTGTATATGCCATCATGGCACCGGCTGTAGCCAGCCAGTTTACATACGCTAGCTTCGGTCAGGTGATTACTGCAATGAAGAAAATCGGGTTCGATGGTGTAATGGAAACTGCCGTAGGGGCTGATATGGTTGCCGAGGCGGAAGCAAGAGAACTTCTGGAAAAGGGGTTCCTGACTTCCAGCTGCTGTCCTGCATTTGTGAAGTATGTACAGCACAAGTTCCCGGCATTAACGGACAAAATTTCCCATACACCATCGCCGATGGCTGCACTGGGCAAGGCGATTAAAGAAAAGGATTCCCGTGCCAAGGTTATTTTTGTAGGTCCATGTACTGCGAAAAAAGCGGAATGGAAGCGCCCTGAGGTTGAACCGTTTATTGACTGCGTGCTGACCTTTGAAGAAATTCAGGCTTTGATTGACAGTATGGAAATCGATATCGAGCATCTGGAAGAGTCGGTGCTGGATGAGGCATCCGGCTTCGGCCGTGAGTTTGCGTTCAGCGGAGGACTGTCTGCGGCTGTTGCGCAGGTGCTGAAGGAGATTGCGGAAGCAGAAGGTCCGGATTCTGACGCTGCAAAATTCGTTCTGAAGGCTGTTTCCTGTGATGGTATCGAGCAGTGCAAGACAACACTGATTCGTGCGAATAAGGGAATTTTGCCGGCGAACTTTATCGAAGGAATGGCCTGCGAAGGCGGCTGCATCGGCGGTGCAGGCTGCCTGACCCACGGTGAAAAGAACCGTACTGCTATCGAAAAACACAGCAGTCAGGCGAAAAAGAAAACAATCCTGGAAAAAACAGACCTTGAAGAACATTTATAACCGTGGACAAACGGCAGGTTTTGTTATATAATCACATCAAATGCGACAAAATCTCGTAAGGGAGGGTATATAGAATGAAAGTATTAAAAGTTGGTATTCTCGGACTGGGCACTGTAGGCGGCGGTACTTACACTATCCTGACTGAAAACAAGGCAGTCATCGAAAAAAGAACAGGCTGCTCCGTAGAAGTTGCCAGAATTCTGGACAGACGCAAGAAAGAGGGCGTTCCTGAATATCTGTACACCGAGGATCCGGATGAAGTAATCGCATGCAGCGATATTGATCTGGTTGTGGAAACTCTGGGCGGCATCGAACCTGCTACATCTTTCATGGTGCAGGCTATGGAACATGGCAAGCACGTGGTAACAGCAAATAAGGCTGCTGTAGCTGCAAACTATCAGAAGCTGACTGAAACTGCAGCGAAGAACGGTGTACAGTTCCTGTACGAAGCGAGTGTAGGCGGCGGTATTCCGGTACTGACTTCCATCCAGAACGAACTGCAGGGAAATAACTTCCTGGAAGTAATGGGTATTGTAAACGGTACTACAAACTATATCCTGACCAAGATGACTGAAGAAGGCGCGGACTATGCTGACGTACTGAAGGATGCACAGGCGAAAGGCTTTGCAGAAGCAGATCCTACCGCTGACGTGGAAGGTATCGACGTGGCTAACAAGCTGTCCATCCTGATTGCACTGGCATTCGATAAGTATATTGCACCGACTGAAATTCCTACTACAGGTATTTCTAAAATTACAAAGGCTGATATCGATGCTGCAGCTGCAGAAGGCTGCAAGCTGAAGCTGATTGCACATGCCAAGCTGATGGAAGACGGCAGTGTGGAAGCAAGTGTTGCACCGGAAAAGATTCCGTTTGCACATCCTCTGGCAGGCGTAAGCAATGAATTCAATGCAGTATACATCACCGGCGATATGGTGGACGAGCTCATGTTCTACGGTAAGGGTGCAGGCGCACTTCCTACCGGAAGTGCCATCGTTGGCGACATCATTAAAGTGGCTAAAACTAAATAGTAAATATAAATCTTATATAATATGGAGGAAATTATGACTTTATACAAGCAGTGGGTTGAATTAATGGAAACCCAGACCGAAGAAACTTTTGACGAATTCTGGGATGAGTACAGTGGTGCAGAAACCAGAATCTATCAGCACATTCTGGCGCACAAGGATGAACACCTGGCTGGCAAGTTCAGTGATCTGGCTGCACAGTTTGAAACCAGACCGGTTATCTTTATGGGATTCCTGGATGGTATCAACACCAGCTTAAACACAGCAAACGAACTGGAAACCATCACAGAAGAATCTGAACTGGATCTGGATGTTGATTTCGAAAAGCTGCTGTTTAACATGCTGAAGGCAGAAGCTGAATACCTGTACACTCTGCCTGAATGGGACGATGTTCTGACTCCTGAACAGATTCACGATACCGTGAAGAGCTACAACCGTTCCAAGATTGTAGTGAAGGAAAAGGAACCTGGCAGAAATGATCCATGTCCTTGCGGTTCCGGCAAGAAGTACAAGAAGTGCTGCGGTGCCAACAAATAATTACAGATTTTAAAAAATGTAAATCACAGCCCGGAAGGTTTGTCAAGACCTTTCCGGGTTTTTTCTTTCCGATTTTTTATCCTTCAATCTATGGACAAAGACTGTCGAAAAAGGTAAAATTAAGAGTTGAAGAGAGGAGTTGAACTATGTCTTTACATATCGTTTTTGTAGAACCTGAAATCCCGCCTAACACCGGAAACATTGCCCGCACCTGTGCAGCAACCGGTACAACTCTGCATCTGGTGAAACCGCTGGGATTCAATATAGATGATAAGAGTCTGAAGCGTGCGGGCCTGGACTACTGGCAGTACGTGGATGTGGAAATCCATGAGTCTCTGGACGATTTCATGGCAAGATACGGAGATCGCAGGCTTTTTCTGGCTACCACCAAGGGTGGTCGTATTTATACAGAGCATGCATATCAGGATGGTGACATGTTCCTGTTCGGTAAAGAAACTGCAGGTCTTCCACGTGACTTTATCGCAGAGCATGAAGAAACTGCAATCCGTATTCCAATGAGTGCGGATACCCGTCTGCGTTCCCTGAACCTTGCAAACTGTGCGAATATTATTTTATTCGAGGCATTAAGACAATTAAATTTCCCGGGGTTGAAATAGGGAGATAAATTTGGTATAATATTTGCAAGATATTATGTTTGAGGTGAAGGATGAAACTAGGTTATGATTTAACAATAGAACAGACGCAGAAACTCACCATGACCCCGGAACTGATTCAGGCGATTCAGATTCTGCAGTTTAACACCCAGGAACTGGACGAATTCGTCCAGGAGGAACTGATGCAGAATCCGGTCCTTGAGTTTGACAGAAATTCCGAAGAAAGACCAAGGGAAGAGGTGACCAGAACGGAAGAACTGGACGCCAAGGCCTGTGAAAAAGATGATTTTGACCTCCGTGAAAAGATTAAGGAAGCGGAGTACGACGATATCAGTTATAAACAGTGGGAATACTCCAGAGACAGCGAAAGCGAATATTCCTATGAGCAGTTTGTCAGCAAGGATGAAACACTGGAGGACGCACTGCTCCTCCAACTGACTTTTTCCAGCCTGAAGGGTGATGATCTGAAAATCGGCAGATTTCTCGTAGAAGCCATGGATGATAATGGCTATCTTACTATGTCTGCAGAAGAAGCAGCCCGGGCACTTGGAACTGACCTGGATAAGGTAGAAGAGGTTCTGGATGTGATTCAGACCTTTGAGCCTGCCGGTGTCGGCGCCAGAAATCTGAAGGAATGCCTGATCATTCAGCTTGCTGCAAAGGGGCTTCTGGACGAGACGGTAGAGTATATTATCATGAACCATCTGGAAGACCTGGGTGAAAACAAGCTGAGCAGAGTAGCCAAGGTGCTGGGTCTGCCGGTTACACAGGTACAGATGGTATGTGATTTGATTCGAAGTCTGGAACCGAAACCGGGAAGATGCTTCTCCAGCGGAAACAGTGTGAAGTACATAACTCCGGATGTTACCGTGGAGAAAATTGACGGCAGCTATCAGGTTATTACTAACGAATACAGTGTTCCACGTCTGATGGTGAGCCCGTACTATTCCAACCTTGCCAGAGCGGCGGTGGATGATGCGGAACTGAACAAGTATTTAAATGAAAAATACAATGCAGCTCTGTGGCTTATTAAAAGTATTGAGCAGCGAAAAAATACAATATTTAATGTAGTGGATGCCGTAATCCGTCATCAGAAAGACTTCCTGGATAATGGACACCAGCATCTGCACACACTTACACTGAAACAGGTTGCGGATGACCTGGGAATTCACGAGTCTACTGTCAGCCGTGCCATTAACGGCAAGTACATGCAGACACCGAGAGGAGTATTCGAAATCAAGTATTTCTTCTCCAGCGGTGTGACAGGCAGTGACGGGGAAGGGGTTTCTTCCAACAGCATCAAGTCCATGATTAAGGAAATCATTGACAGCGAAGACCCTAAGAACCCATACAGTGACCAGGATATGGTGGCGATGCTCAGTGAAAGAGGTATCGAAATTTCCCGCCGTACGGTGGCGAAATACAGAGAAGGTTTGAATATCCTGTCTTCTTCCAAGCGCAGAAGATACTAAGGATACGAAAATATATAAAAAACTATAATAATTATAATTGACCATTCATATGGAGTTTAGGAGGAAAAAAATGGCGATTAAAGTAGGTATTAGCGGTTTTGGACGAATTGGCAGAGTAGTGATCCGTGCAGCAATGAATATGCCGGAAATTGAAATTGCAGCACTCAATGTACGTAACTCTGAACTGGAGTATCTGGCATACCAGTTAAAGTATGACTCTACTTTTGGCAGATTCCCAGGTGAAGTGGGTGTTTACGAAAACGGTATTGTAATCAACGGCAAGCAGATTCCTGTTTTCAGAGAATCCGAAGCAAAGAACATTCCTTGGTCTGAAGCTGGCGTAGAATACGTTGTAGAAGCTACCGGTGCATACGTTACTACTGAAAAGGCTATGGATCACATCAAGGCTGGTGCAAAGAAAGTTATCATTTCTGCTCCTGCGAAGGATAAGGTTACTCCAACCTTCGTTTATGGTGTTAACCACGAAACTTACACTACTGACATGGACGTTGTTTCCAACGCATCCTGTACTACTAACTGTCTGGCTCCTCTGTGCAAGGTTATCGAAGATAACTGGGGTATCGATCAGGGTCTGATGTCCACTATCCATGCTGCAACTGCAAAGCAGAAGGTAGTAGACGCCCGTTCCGATAAGGACTGGAGAACCGGCAGAAGCGTATTCGGCAATGTAATTCCATCCACCACCGGTGCAGCTAAGGCAGTAGGTCTGGTTATTCCTTCCCTGCAGGGCAAGATGACCGGTATTTCCTACAGAGTTCCTACTTCCAACGTTTCCGTAATCGACCTGAACGTTGTACTGAAGGAACCAGCATCCTATAAGGAAATCTGTGAAAAGGTAAAGGAAGCTTCCGAAACTTATCTGAAGGGCGTTATTGAATATGTAGATGATGAAGTAGTTTCCGGCGACTTCATCGGCGATCCTTGCACTTCCATCTTCGACGCAAGAGAAGGTATCGAACTGAATGACAAGTTCTTCAAGCTGATTGCATTCTATGACAATGAATTTGGTTACTCCAGCAAGCTTCTGGAACTGATCAAGCACATGCACAGCGTAGACAACAAATAATATTATTTGCCGGCAATCCGGCAATACTACGGTTAAAACAATCGTAAAGTGAGGATTTAATCAATGAAAAAAACTGTAAAAGATATTAATGTACAGGGTAAGAGTGTCATCGTAAGATGCGACTTCAATGTTCCTATGAAGGAAGGCGTGATTACAGACGATATCCGTATCGTTTCTGCTCTGCCTACTGTAAAGTACCTGATGGAACAGGGCGCTAAGGTCATCCTCATGTCCCATATGGGCAGACCGGAAGGCGAACCTAACATGAAGTATACCCTGAAGCCTGTAGCAGACAGACTGACTGAATTACTGGGTCAGGAAGTTCTGTTCGTAAGCTCTCCGGTTGTAGTGGATGAAGCTGTTAAGGCAGCTGCTGCACAGCTGGAAGAAGGCCGCGTTATGCTGCTGGAAAACGTAAGATTCAGAAAGGAAGAAACCAAGAACGGAGCAGATTTTGCGAAGGAACTGGCTTCTCTGGCTGACATCTTCGTAAACGATGCTTTCGGTACTGCGCACAGAGCACATTCTTCCACTGCCGGCGTAGCAGACTACCTGCCTGCAGTTTCCGGCTTCCTGATTGAAAAGGAAGTGGAATTCCTGGGCAATGCAGTGGAAAATCCAAAGAGACCTTTCGTAGCAATCATGGGCGGCGCTAAGGTAGGTGACAAGATTCCTGTAATCGAAAACCTGCTGAAGAAGGTTGACACTCTGATTATCGGCGGTGGTATGTCCTATACATTCTATAAGGCAGAAGGTCTGGAAATCGGTACTTCCATTCTGGATAAGGACAGCCTCGAAATCGCTCCGCAGCTGCTGAAGAAGGCTGAAGAAGCCGGTGTAAAGATGCTGCTGCCGGTTGACGTAGTAGTTGCTGATGAATTCAACAACGATGCAAAGACTGCAATCGTAGACAAGGATGCAATTCCGGCTGACATGATGGGGCTGGATATCGGTCCTAAGACTGTGGAACTGTATAAGGCTGCAATCGCAGAGGCAGAAACCATCGTTTGGAATGGTCCTATGGGCGTATTCGAAATGGAAAACTTTGCAGGCGGTACACGTGCTGTTGCTGAAGCTCTGGCTGAAAGCAAAGCAGTAACCGTTATCGGCGGCGGTGACTCTGCAGCTGCTGTAGAACAGTTCGGTCTGGCTGATAAGATGACTCATATCTCCACCGGCGGCGGTGCTTCTCTGGAATTCCTGGAAGGCAAGGTTCTGCCAGGTGTAGCAGTTCTGGAAGACAAGTAGACTGTGGGGTAGGAAAATTGAGAATTCCGTTTATCGCAGGTAACTGGAAAATGTATAAAACTTCAGCGGAGGCAGCAGCCTTCGCTGAGGCTTTC
The DNA here is from genome assembly GCA_045578745.1 of Anaerovoracaceae bacterium. Lineage (GTDB taxonomy): Bacteria > Bacillota > Clostridia > Peptostreptococcales > Anaerovoracaceae > RGIG7179. The sequence continues at coordinate 1,285 of JAZNKW010000055.1, read as the reverse complement.
AAAAAATTATATCACGATACCGATGTAAAGGCGGCCATCTGTGCTCCATTCACGCAGCTGGAAACACTGGTGAAAGCTTTCGAAGGAACCGGTATCGGAGTCGGTGCACAGAATGTGCATTTTGAAAAGGAAGGTGCTTACACCGGAGAGATTTCTGCGGCAATGCTGCAGGAAATCGGTGTAGACTACTGCATCGTGGGTCATTCTGAAAGAAGACAGTATTTCGGAGAAACCGACGAAACCGTAAACCGTAAGCTGAAAACGCTTCTTCCAACCGGAATTGTTCCAATCCTCTGTGTTGGTGAAGTTCTGGAAGAAAGGGAAGCGGGCCGCGAACAGGAAGTTGTTCGCAGCCAGGTGATGAAGGCGTTCGAAGGAATCGAAGAAAATGATGCAGAAAAAGTTGTCATTGCTTATGAACCTGTCTGGGCTATCGGCACAGGCAGAACGGCATCTCCTCAGCAGGCAAACGATATGTGCGGATGTATCCGTGCAGTACTGGAAGATCTGTACGACGATGTAATTTCTGATCGTGTGATTATACAGTACGGCGGCAGTGTAAAACCGGAAAATGCTACCGAAATCATGAACATGGAAGAAATCGATGGCGCTCTGGTTGGCGGTGCCAGCCTCGAAGCCTCAAAATTTAGCGAAATTATTAACTTTTAGCTTGTTTTTTAGTTAAAGGTATAGTATAATGTCTAAGTTATTATAGAGGAGGGACGAGAATGAAGACTTTTTTAATGATCCTGCTCGCTATCGCAAGCATCATCTTAATCGCAAGCGTTTTGTTACAGCACGGTAACAGTGCCGGCCTGTCCGGTTCTATCGCTGGCGGTGCGGAACAGCTGTTTGGTAAGAAGAAGAGCAAAGGTTATGATGCCATTCTGGCTAAAGTCACTGCAATCGGCGCTGTAGCATTTATTGTGCTGGCACTGGTTATCGTGGCATTTTTCAACTAAGCAATTGATGCTTACTGAGTTTGTTTATTAATTATTTATAATTTTCAGGATGAGAGGTGCATGAAAGTGGGCCTCTTGTTCAGCGTCTAAAACGTAAAGTATTTTAGGAGGTTTAACTGACAATGGAGATTTTAGCTGTTGTTGCGGCAGTCATTGGTCTGGTAGTGGCATTCTGCCTCTATGCTTGGATCAGAAAGACTGACGAAGGTACAGACAGAATGAAGGAAATCGCCGGCTTCATCAGAGAAGGTGCTATGGCGTTCCTGAGCAGAGAATACAAGTACATGGCTATTGTAATCGCTGCATTATTCGTATTAATTGGT
>JAZNKW010000054.1:0-13609 GCA_045578745.1 Anaerovoracaceae bacterium | reverse complement strand
ACAGGTCTTACCCGTGCATTCAAACTGAAGGGTGAAAAAATCCTGATTGTGGGTGAAACCACATACGAATGGTACGTTTCCTATGCAGCACTGCTTTGCGGTGCAGGTATTGCAGTACCGACTGACAAGGAACTTCCTGATAATGAACTGGAAAACATTATCAAGCGTTCTGAAGCTTCTGCTGTCATCTTCTCACCAAAGAAGAAGGGTCAGGTAGAAAAGGTAGCAAACAAGTGTCCCGGCGTTAAGTACTTCATGGAAATGTACTCTGATGCGGGAATCGACGGCCGTTTCGTAGGTCTGGACTTTGTAATGAATGAAGGGGAAGTGATTACCGACTGCGGTGACCACAGTTTTCTGGATATCGAAATTGATCCGGATGCACTGGCTGTTCTGGTGTTCACTTCCGGAACCACATCCCAGTCCAAGGGTGTTATGCTGTCCAACCGTAATCTGGCTGCCAATGTAAATGGTGTCAGCCCATATATTCAGGCATATCCGGAAGACCGTTTCTTCTCTGTACTGCCGCTGCATCATACCTATGAATCCACCATCGGATTCCTGTTCCCTATGGCAATGGGCGCATCCATTGCAATCTGCCGCGGTCTGAGACATATCGTGGATGACATGAAGGAAACACAGCCGACCTGCCTGCTGGCAGTTCCGCTGCTCATTGAAACCTTATATAAGAAAATCAATTCTACCATCGAAAAGAGCGGCAAGTCCGGCATGGTAAGCTCCATGATCCGTATGACTAATGCCATGAAGCGTACTGTGGGTGTGGATATTAAGAAAAAGGTATTCAAGGACATCCATGCCAGCCTGGGAGGAAATCTGCGTATTGTAGTATCTGCAGCAGCTCCTATCGATCCTAAGGTGGGAAAATGGCTGGAAGATATCGGCATCTGGTTTATCCAGGGCTACGGTCTGACTGAGACTGCACCAATCAGTGCGGTTACTCCGGACTTTGACCGGAGAGTTGGTTCTGCGGGCAAAGTTGTACTGTGTAATAAGGCCATGATTCAGGAACCGAATGAAAAGGGTGAAGGCGAAATCCTCATCTCCGGTGACACTGTAATGCTGGGTTACTACAATGACCCTGAAGAAACCGCTAAGGTAATGGAAGGCGAATGGTTCCATACCGGTGATGTGGGTTATCTGGATGCAGACAATTATGTTTACATTACCGGCCGAAGCAAGAATGTTATCGTTACCCAGAACGGTAAGAACATTTATCCGGAAGAAATCGAAGGTCTGCTGGCTAGCGTAGTTGAAATCAAGGAATGCATGGTTTACGGCAAGGAAGTAGCCGGTGAAAAGGAACTGGTTATCACCGTGAAGGTAATTCCTGACTACGACAAGATTGCAGAAATTCACGGAGAAGGTCTGGATGAAGAAGCAGTTTACAAGGTAATCTGGGAACAGATCCGCGGAGTGAACCGCAAGCTGTCCAACTATAAGACCATCAAGAAGTTGGAAATTAAGCACGATGAGTTCGAAAAGACCACAACCATGAAGATTAAACGTTTTGCAGAAATCGCCAAGGATAAGGCGAGAGAAGCTCAGAAGGCATAATTGAATAACCTATAAAACACAGAAATACCCCGGAGTATGAGTCTTTGGGGTATTTTTATATTGTCAGATGTCCGTCTTTGTCTCTTGACAGTGCAGTGTGTTTTTTTCATAATGAAAATATACCATACTACGAAACAGGAGGGCTGTTATGATTAAGACAAAGTTTGATCTTCATGAGATTGTAAAAGAAAGAAACAGAAAATTCCATGGCTTCGTGGATCTGGCACAGAAAGTGGACGGATCCAAGGTGCGTCTTCCGTATATGATTGTATGCGGTAAAGAAGATGGTCCGATTCTCCTGGCAGGAAGCTGTATTCACGGGGACGAATATGAAGGTGCCGAAGGAATCAGCAAAGTGTATAATGAACTGGATCCTGAAACCCTGAAGGGGACTTTCGTGGGGGTACCGGCTGTGAACCTTGAGGCTTTTAATGCAGGTTCACGTATTTCACCGATTGACTGGAGCAGTCAGGATATGAACCGTGCTTATCCAGGAAATCCAAACGGCATGATTACAAGCCGTATTACAAACTATTATTATGAAAACTTCATTAAAAAAGCTGATTATGTAATTTCCTTCCATGGCGGCGGAAATGGATTGTATATGGAACCTCTTTCTACCTACCAGCCACCAAGTCAGGCTGTAGGAGAAACTACATACAGGATGGCGAAAGCAGCAGGCGTACGTGTTTTATGGAGAAATGGCGAGGATAATTTTCCTGGCGTGGAAACGGAAGCCTCTTCTGCAGCAGGAAAGCCTTGCATCAATATTGAACTGGGCGGGCATAGTATCCGAAATGATCACAGAGATGAAATTATCGCGATTGCGGCGCGTGCGATTACCGGTGTACTACAGGAATTTGATTTGATTCCGGGAACTCCGGCATACAGGGACGACTGTGTGGAAGTGGATATCACGTATGTTAATACCGATGATGGTGGATACCATAAGCTGAAATGCAAGGCTATGGAAATGGTGCGGGAAGGACAGGTCTGCAGCGAGATTGTAGATATTTTCGGACAGAAAATTGGAGAAGTAAAGGCACCGTTTGATGGATACGTTTGCGGATATTGGGTATATTCCACAATCCATCCGGGAAACTGGGCATTCCTGTTTGGACGTCCCCTTGAACCTCTTTGTAAATAAGAAAGGGAATCAATTATGCAGGCATTAAGAGTAGTACCTGAAATATTATATTTTGATACGTTTAAGGAATTCAATGACCAGTTTCAGCTGGGGCAGGGCGATATTCTGATTACAAACCAGCGCCTGTATGACCGGTATGTAAATCCGGTGAATCCTGATATTCCGGTCATCTTTCGGGAACGGTACGGAAAAGGAGAACCTTCCGATGAAATGATTGATATTATGGCTGGTGCCCTGAAGGAATATGAAATCGACAGAATCATTGCGTTTGGCGGAGGCAGCATCGTGGACATCTGCAAAATCCTTGCGCTGGATGTACCTCCGCAGTCTTATAAACTTTTTACCCGGGAGATGCCGACAAGAAAAGTAAAAGAACTGGTCGTAATTCCGACTACCTGCGGCACCGGTTCTGAGGTAACCAATGTAACTGTGGCAGAACTGAAGCCTCTGCATACCAAAATGGGTCTGGCTGCGGAAGAAATCTACCCGGACAAGGCAGTTCTGATTCCGGAGCCTCTGGAAGATCTTCCGGATTATGTATTTGCAACCAGCTCCATTGATGCACTGATTCATGCGGCAGAAAGCTACCTGTCTCCGCTTGCATCTCCGATAACGGAAATCTTCTCCCTGAAAGCAATCGAAATGATTATGAAGGGCTACATGACGATTCTGGAACGGGGAGGAAACACTGCAGAAAATCGAAAAGATCTTCTGAAATCCTTCTGTCTGGCAGGCAATTACGCAGGGATTGCCTTTGGTAATGCAGGCTGCGGTGCAGTACATGCTCTGTCTTACTCCATTGGCGGAGCATTCCATGTTCCTCATGGCGAATCCAACTATCAGTTCTTTACAGAAGTCTTCAAGACCTACATGGAGAAGAAACCGGAAGGAAAGATTATATCTCTGAATAAGGTATTTGCAGATATTCTGTGCTGCGATCCGTGTCAGGTATATGAAAAACTGGATTGGGTGCTGAACCGGATTATGGTCAAGAAACCGCTGAGGGAGTATGGTATGTCGGAAGAACAAATCGAAGCTTTTACCGTATCTACGGCAGAAAACCAGCAGCGTTTACTGGGAAAGAGCTATGTGCCTCTTTCTATTGATGATTTGCGGCAGATTTTCAGACAGCTTTATTAGAGCATGAGCGTATGAAAAAACTGGCTTACATGATGTGAGCCAGTTCTTTTTTTTGTGTACGGTTAATGGCCTCAGTACGGCACACCCGGCGGAACTACAGGATCTGAGTAGTAAATATAGGTCAGACGGATGGTAAACAGATCTACCACCATAATATTTCCGCTGGTGATTTCCTGCAGAATGATGTAGTTGGTGCCAAGGCCTACCAGGAAACCGAAACGCTGTTCGATATTATTGGAACCCATCAGCTGCTCGATACGCATATAACGGCCCATCTGCGTGCGCATGAATCCCAGATAGGACTGCACATCAGTGGAATCAATCGTTTCCTGGAACTGCTGTGTGGTCATAGGCGTCTGAGGTACTGTAAACATAGGGCTGTTTTCTCCCGGAGACATGTGAGTCATGTTCATGTAAGGAGTCATCTGCTCGTATGTAAGGGGAGCAGTATAGTGCTGCTGGGTTTGCGGTCTTTGCTGAGGAATTTGCGGCTGCATCTGTGGCTGTGCAGGCATCTGCTGCTGCGGCCAGGCTGGTGGCATAGTGCTGTGTACCGGAACTGCTTCCGGTTGGCTGCCTTCCCCGGCAAAATCTACCGATACAGGCGTATCCTGCAGATTTTGTTCGGCAGAAGAGACAGACGGAACGGAAACCAGAACTTCATCGAGATGGATGCGGTCGCCAATTCGCATCTCGCCTTTTCGGATCATCTGTGGTGTAACGGTATTGGTGCAACATGGTGCTGCCATAAGTGAACCTCCTGAGGTTTGAATTACGTGTCGGCATAAAGGCTGGTTGGAGAATAGAAACAGTGATCTCCAACCCGGTTATGTATGACGCCGACCATGGTAGGGAAATAGGTTGGGCAGGTCTGGCTGTAAGGATTGAAGAAAAAGAGGGAATCATCCACACCAAACAGTCTTCCTCCTGACAGTGCCCAGTCCACAATTTCATAATGTTCATCAGTGGGAGACATATTGTAGACGTTCTGCGGGTTGTAACGGCCTCCGACGGATTCCCGCATGCAGACGAACTGCTTGGTGTGAACATAGACCACAAATCAGAAACTCCAAAATGGGAGTTTCTTTTTTATTACAACGGAAGGAGGTGAAATGATGGGATTCGATTACTTTTATGGACCACAAGCGGAACAGTTTGCGTTCTTCAGAATACCGAAGGTTTTATTTACAGATGCAAGATTTCAGGACGTAAGCACAGATGCAAAAGTACTCTATGGCATGATGCTGGACCGTGTTTCATTGTCTGTGAAGAATAATTGGATGGATGCAGAAGGCCGAGTATATATCATTTTTACCTTGCAGGAAATCATGGAGGAAATGAACTGCGGTGACCAGAAGGCAACGAAGCTGCAGGTGGAGCTGGAGAAGAAGTGCGGTCTCATAGAGCGTAAAAGACAGGGGCAAGGTAAGCCAACTTTGACCTATGTGAAGAACTTTATTTCAAGTACCTCAGAATCACGAATCAAGACTCGTGAAAATCACGAATCAGGACTCCAGACTCGTGAAAATCACGAATCAAGAATCGTGAAAAACGAGAATCCAGACTCCCGAAAATCACGAGTAAATAATACTAATAATAATAAAACTGATTTTAATAATACTTATCCTATCCTTTCTTCCGGATTGGAAGGGAAACGAAGTGAGGAAAAAAATAAGATTGAGAATTTATTGGAGAGTAATCTGCAGTTGGATACTTTGAGTCGGAACCGTCCGAAGGACAAGCTGCTGATAGAAGAGATTCTGGAACTTTTGATTGATACATTATGCAGCAAACGGGCTATTATCCGTATTGCAAGTGACGATAAGTCGATTGAAGATGTCAGGGACAAGCTGCTCTCTTTAAGAATAGACCATATTGAATATGTGCTGGACTGCATGGCACAGAATACGACAAAGGTAAAGAACATGAAACAGTACCTGCTGGCAGCATTGTATAATGCACCGATGACAATCGACAGTTATTATTCATCACTGGCACAGCATGATATTGCTGCAGGTATAGTGTAAGGAGGTAAAAGATGAATTCTAAAACGAAAGTGATAGCAGTGGTCAATCAGAAAGGCGGCGTTGGGAAGACAACCACAACCGCAAATCTTGGAGCCGCACTGACACTGCTTGGAAAGAGGGTATTGCTGATTGATGCTGACCCGCAGGGAGACCTAACAGATTTCCTGGGATATAAGCGGCAGGATCAGCTGGAGTTTACTCTGGAAAATGCCATGCACCAGGTAATTGCGGAGGCAGCGGTCAAACCAAGAGAAGGGATTTTGCAGCACAAGGAAGGTTTCGACCTGATGCCATCGAACCTGGACCTTTCCACCATGGAGATGAGCCTGGTGAATGTTATGAACCGGGAGAAAATCCTGAAGGAGTACATAAACATGGTTAAGGACGATTATGACTACGTGCTCATCGACTGTATGCCGTCCCTGGGAATGATAACGATTAACGTACTGGCGGCGGCAGACAGCGTGATTATACCGGTTCAGTCACATTATCTTCCTGCCCGTGGCATGACGCAGCTTCTGGCTTCCATCAACAAGGTGCAGAAGTATATCAATCCGGACCTGCGGATTGAGGGCGTATTGCTGACCCTGGTGGATGCCCGTACTTCTCTGGCAAAGAAGATTGAGGAAGAACTGTGCCGCAGCTATGGAGCTTACCTCAAAATCTTTACATCCAGGATTCCGATGGGTATTACGGCTGCCGAGACGCCAATGGTCGGCGAAAGTATTTTCTCCTACGATCAGGCGGGAAGCGTGGCACAGGCGTATATGAGTTTTGCAAAGGAGGTGGACGAGAATGGCGAGAAGAAGAGAATTAAGTGTCGGACTGCCGAAGCTCGATGATTTATTTTCCAGCCAGGAATCCAGAGAAGAGGAAAGCCTGGCTAAGATAAGGGAAATCCCACTGGAATTGATAGACGAATTTCCAAACCATCCGTTTAAGGTACGGGATGATGAAGATATGATGCACTTAGTGGAAAGCATACAGGAAAACGGTATCCTGGTACCGGCAATCCTTCGCCAGAAGGAAGATGGCAGATATGAGCTGATAGCAGGACATCGCCGTAAAAGAGCATGTGAACTGGCAGGACTTGAGGTTCTCAGGGCAGAGGTTGTTGACTTGGACTTCGATGAGGCGACAATTTTCATGGTGGATAGCAATCTGCAGAGAACTACCATACTGCCGAGTGAAAAGGCGTTTTCGTATAAAATGCGGCTGGACGCGATGAAGAGACAGGGGAAACGTACGGATTTAACTTCGACACCAGTGGTGTCGAAGTTGCGGAGTGATGAGCAACTTGGTAAAGATGTTGGTGAAAGCCGTGAACAGGTACGCAGATTCATACGTCTTACTGAGTTAATTCCAGAACTCCTGGACTTGGTAGACGAAGGAAAGATTGCTTTGCGGCCTGCCGTGGAACTCTCCTACCTGACTGTGGACGAGCAGTATGAAGTCTACGAAAACATACAGCAGGAAGCCTGTACTCCGTCTCATGCTCAGACAATCCGGATGAGGGAACTTTCCAAAGAAGAAAACCTGACATCGGACACTATTGCTGACATTATCACTGAAACGAAGCCAAATCAGAAAGAAAAGCTGACTATCAGCAGTGATAAAATCCTGGGCTTATTGCCGAAGACATTAAAGGCTGTGGAACGTGAAGACTATATCATTAAGGCCCTGACCTTCTATGCGAAGCATAAAGAACGTCAGGCGCAGGAAAGGTAGGAAGAAAATGAATGAAATCAGACAATGTCTCCATGTGATGGGAGAAAATGAAGTGCTGCAGATTGATTTTGCAGGTGATGAAGTGGCTGTAAAGGAAATAGAACCTGTGAATCTGCGGGATGCTCTGCAGCAGATACAGCCAGGAGAGACGCTGATTGTGAGGTTTGAAAATGAAGAATCTTGATATGGTGAAGGTACGGCTGGTGCCGGACTATAAGCTGAAAAGTGATACAGCAATCGACAATGCTGAAGATGCGGTGAAATTACTGGAAGCGGAACTGTCCCTGCTTGACAGGGAGGTACTCTGCATTGTGAACCTGAATGCGAAATGCAAACCTATCAATGCATGTATTGTCAGCATGGGGGATATGACCAGTACGTATGTCCATCCTCGGGAGGTGTTCAAATGTGCGGTACTGTCTTCGGCTGCCGGAATTTTGATTATGCACAATCATCCGTCCTGCGAAGTGACGCCTAGTCAAACTGACATTGCGGTGACAAGTCAGCTCGTTTCTGCGGGAAAAATTATGAATATTCGTGTAATCGACCATATTATAGTCGGTCCAAATGCAGAACATTACAGTATGGCCGAGAACGGACTGATAAAAGACCTGGAGCAATCACCGGTGAAGCAGCTTGATGATGATAAAGCAGAGTTAAGCAGTTTCAAAATCAGAAGGATAATTGAAGGCAACGAAGAAAGCATCAGTCTGACGCAGGAAGAACTCAGCAGTGCGTATTTTGCACAGCAGAGGGAATTCGACAGGGAATACATCATTGAGACCCTGGAGGAAATTGATGCAAACCCGAAGGATGCACAGATTTTCAAACTGAAGCATGATATCAGTGCAAGAAAAGTTTTGTCTTCAGAATCCACCATACAGAAGCTGACCTTGGAATACCGCAGTCTGAAGAATAAGCTGGGTGCCGACGACAGCTTCTTGATGGAAGAAGTTATGGAAAAGGGGCTGGCGGATGTGCCGAAGCGGAAGAAAAGAACCAAAGAAATGGAACGCTAATAGAAATCCAAATGAAAATGGAGGTAAACGATATGAGAAGAATGATGGGTGTGATGATGTCTATTATTATGTGTCTGCTGCTGGCGGTTCCGGCCTATGCTGATGCAGAGAAAGGAGATTCCATGTTAAGCGGTATGAAGCCTTCCAACGTGAAGGCAGCCAGTTACAGTTACAGCAAAATTCGTGTATCCTGGGATGTGATAAATGGCGCAGACGGCTACATCGTCTACCGGTCTTCCAGTGAGAATGGAACATACAAGCGTACATATACCACAGACAATCCCGAAAAGAACTGGTACATCAATACCAACCGAAAAGCTGGACAGACCTGGTGGTATAAGGTTCGTGGCTATCAGATGGTGGATGGAAAGAAGGTCTTCTCAAAATATTCCCGCCAGGTCAGTGCCTATGCCCGGCCGCAGCAGGTGAAGCTGACTTCCCTCGAGTCCACTGGATTTATTTATCGCTATCTGGATCTGAAGTGGCAGAAGGTAGACGGAGCCAGTGGATACCAGGTGTACATGAAGGAGCGTGAAGTGGAAAAGTTCACCTTCATGGGTAATTTCAAAGAACCGGCAGCTTCCATCGAGCTTCCAGACACTACGAAGGAGTACGACCTGAAGGTTCGGGCATACCGGACCATAGACGGGAAGAATGTATACGGCAGATTCTCCAAAGTGACTTCCTATGTGTTTGACTGGACAGAGGAAGACCTGGTGGAAACAGGTGAAGCATATATCCGCCAGCAGTGGCCGGAAGCAACCTTCGACAGTACCCTGTCCACTGGTGAAGCCAAGAACCCATACAACGGTACATCCTGGCTAGCAGTCTGGCCGAAGAGATTTTGCCGGTATGAACCGTGGGAAAATGTAAAGATAGAGCTGATTGCGACAATAAACACAGATATAAAAATGCAGAACAGTGTACCTCAAGATGTGTGTTTTTTCATTGCACCAGGAAATGATGAGAACTGGGTGACAATATATTTGTTCAACTAATATATTCTATTGAATATTAGAAAAATATATGATAGACTACGGTGTAGTAATTATGAAATGCGTGAGGTGTGGTTGATGCTATATTTGCGAGAATGTACTTATGGTGATGTGGAAAAAAAATTTCTATTTGTTCGTGATATACCAGATGACGAAAATGGCTTTACAAATGAATGGAAAGATGTTTCTCGTGAAGAGTTTGAAAACTTGACGTTACGCCAAATGATTGCTTTTTCAGAAGGCAAAGATTTACCTGAAGGATATGTACCGGAAACTTTTTTGTTTTTATGGAATGATGATGAAATCGTTGGTCAATTTCGAATACGTCATCATCTTTGTGAATCTTTGAAGTGGGGTGCGGGTCATATAGGCTATTTTATTAAGAAGGATTTTCGAGGTAAGGGATATGGAACCGAAGGTTTACGTCTTACATTGAAGATAGCACGAGATATTATTCCTGAGGATGAAATTTACTTGCGTGTTAATAAAGACAACCTAGCATCATTAAAGGTAATGATACATAATGGCGGGTACATAAAATATGAGGATGATTATAAATACTATGTGCGAATAAAAAAGTAATTGATATTGATTTATTATTTCTGGATGAATATGAAAGAGCTATTTAAGACGAGTTAGAAATAACTCGTCTTTTTATATATAAATACACAAATCATGAAGCAGCCTCCAGGCTGCTTTTTTCGTGAAAGGAGAATTTTAATGACGATGAAACGAATTACGGCGGTGCTTCTCATGATGGCACTGCTCATCACCATGATGCCGACTTCAGCTTTTGCGGCCATCGATCCGGGAGCATCGGCCACCTACAGCGAAGGGGCTGTGCTTATCGGCGGTGACGGCGAAACCTATCAGTTCCCGAAATCTGAGCAGGGATATATCAAAATCCGATATATTGACCTGGCTACGGGTAAGTGGAAAGTATTCGACGGTCAGTATGAGTCCGGGGAGCCGAAGCGGAGTTATGTGATTCAGCAGAACGGTTCTTCCTATAGAGGCTACTGTGTGGAGCATGGCGTCCATGTGGACTCCGGCAAGAAGCTGACCGCCAATGAGCAGCACGATGCCATCTACGCAGGGCTGTCCAATGAGGCTATAGTAAACCTGCAGCTGGCACTGTTTTATGGATACCAGAGCGGCGATGATATCGGCGACCTGTATAACCAGGGATTCAAGTCTTCCAAATATTACGGGAAGCATGGCAGCTCATACAGCTGGGCTGACTGGTACATTGCGACCCAGTGTCTGGTATGGGAAATCCAGCAGGGAAACCGTACCGACAACATGACCCGCCAGACCAATGACCTGGGTGTTAGCGGTGACCATTATCTTTCCATGCTGACAGGCCGTCCTGCAGTGGATGTATATAACTGGATGGTAGGTGCCATTAAGGAGCATAAAGAGTTCCCAAGAGCCATCGATGGCAGCGAAAAGAAGCCGAAGACCATTCTGCTGACGGAAGACATGAAGAACACCGACGGATATGAGTGGGCCTTTGATGACACCACCGGAAATGGCGGCGGATATGTGGTTCTGACCCACAGCGGTAAAGAACTGAAAAATGACAAGATTACTATCACTTACAGCGAAGGTGCGAAGAAATACACCCTTCACATGAAGGGTGAGCCAAATGAGGAAGGCTACATGATTCAGCATGCATCCCGTGGCAAAGCACCGGAAAAAGACCTTCTCTTCTGGAGCTGGCAGTCTGGTTCTTCTCACGTGCAGACCATCGTAACCGGTGCTGCAGACCCTGTGGCCGCATACATAAAGTTTACTGCAGCTGCTGCACCGGAAGAACCTAGTGAGGAACCGGAAGGTAACGAAAAGCCTGTACCGGAATACTTCCCAACCTTTGAATTTACTGTTTCAAAAGAGGATATGAATCCTGGCTGGGACGGAAATACCTCCACCGGCATGGGCGATGCTTCTCTTTCAGCTGCATATACCTTATACCGCTCCGTCAACGGCGGTCCGGAGGAACTGGTGGACAGCGTAACCCTGGATGAATACGGAAACGCAGAGACTCTGTATGACCAGCCATGGCCAGATGAAAGTCTGCTGGCGGAAGCGGAATCCGGAAGCCTGGAGCATACGGAAGAAGACGAGGAAGGCAATGTGACCACGCACTGTACCGTAGAGCCTACTAAGTGCGAATGGACTGCCGAAGTCTCTTACCGTATCGTGGAGACCCAGCCTGCTGGCAGATTTATCGAACCGGACAGCGGCGAGCGTACATATACTGCAAGCTACTATGCAGTGACGGAAGACTCCCGGACCTGCATGGACGAGCCGGAAAACTGGTCTGATATTCAGTATACCGTGACCTGGTCTGATGGCAGCACATCCGGGACTTTGGATAGTCTGGATGAAACCCTGTCCTATGACGAGGATGTGTTCATCAATGACTGCTACCGTGGCCGTCTCTTCATCTCAAAATCCAATGAATCTGAGGATGTATTCAATGAAGAAGGCAGCTCCGGTGTGCAGATGAAGTCAAAGAACTCCAAGTGGAAGATGTACCTGAAGTCCGGGGGCTTTGAGGAACATCCGTATGTACGATTCGTGGAAGAAGGACTGGATACCTCCGGAACCAGAATCTACAGAGTGGTTCGTGATACGTCCGGTGCCAATAACGCTGTAACCGACATGACCGTGGGAACCAACGGATGCCTCTATATCTACGATATTCCATACGGCAGTTACCGTGTGGAAGAAGTTGCAGCTGATGATCTCTCTTTCGTACTGGAATCCTTTGACCAGTTTATCGGGGAACATGGAAATGGCTACTATCCGAACGATTCCGAAAAGGACAACCTCTATGACTGGAACATCCGTGACAAGAAGAAAGAGAACGTGGTGAAAGTCATTAAGACTGATGCGGAAACGGGTAAGGCGGTAGACCTGAAAGGAACCCACTTCTACATCCGTTACATGGGAAATCCGCTGCTGGCAGATCCAACAAAGTCTGAAAACTACGGAAGACTGCTGCCAAATGCAGCTGACATCAACTCCACAGAAAAAGACTACACCTTTATCTGTGATGAAAACGGGGAGATTACCATCCCGTATGATCTGGAGTTTGGTACATACCAGCTGGAAGAGTTCCTACTGCCGGATGGCTACTATGTAAATGAAGGCGGTACAAATTACTACACCTTCAGCGTGACGGAGCAGAATGGTCACCTTAACGGCACGGAATACGAAAAGTATTACCAGGCTGTAGCTATGCCGAACAACCAGGTAAAGGGCAAAATCTCCATCGAGAAAGAAGGGGAGATGCTGACTGACTTTGAAGAGACCACAAAGAATGGTATCAAGGTCTGGACTCCGAAGTACACCTTAACCAAGCTGAAGGACGCGGTATTCGGCATCTTTGCTGCAGAAGACATCAAACTCAGCGACGGCAACGACGGTCCTATGATTTACGATCCAGCGACTAACAATCCAATCGTGATTCCGACTGATAAGAGTACACATTCCGGAAACAATGCCGACGGTGCAATCTACGATGAGGGTACCTACGACCATGAAAGCGGAGCAAAGCTCTACTTCAAGCGTGAAAGAGACAAGGTTGAAGATAACAGGTATCTGCGTGTTTACACCACACCAGAGCAGAAACCTTCAAGCTATTCCTATGTTTACGAAACAACTGATGGAACGCTGAATTACCGATATGATGTGAACCTGCAGATGGAATACAAGGCCGGTGGTAAGAACGTGACTGATGTGGATATTACAAAGACCACTTCTGTTGCAAATGGTTATCTGCCGACGCTGGATGAATACATCACATATCCATCTGCCATGGTGGGAGATATGCCGGTAAATCCAATCGCAAACTACGAATCGGTGCTCGGAAACGTGCTGGATGCATGGAATCAGAAAGACATCTATGAAGCAGATGGAGAAGGTGAGCTTGGAAATATTGGTGTAAGCAGATTCCAGGCTAAACTCTAC
>JAZNKW010000053.1:0-16733 GCA_045578745.1 Anaerovoracaceae bacterium | reverse complement strand
AAAAATGGCTGACGAAAGAAACCTGGAAGTTGAAGAAACTGAAGTGATCACTCTGGAATTCGATGACGGCGTAGAAGTTGAATGTGAAATCATGGGCGTATTCGATTACGAAGGTAAGGAATACATCGCTCTGATTCCAGACGACGGTTCCGATGATGTTTACATCTACGGCTACAAGGAAGTTGGCGACGACGAATTCGAACTGGTTGACATCGAAGACGATGCAGAATTCGAAAAGGTTGTAGCTGAATTCGACAAGATCATGGCTGAAGAAGCTTAATTCTGAGCAAAATTCAAAATCCCGGGGCACAGTGTGTGCTTCGGGGTTTTTTCGTGTGCCGTGGGGTCTTCCCACATGAAAATATATACAGAAGGAGAATTGATTTATGTTTGCAAAGAAACTGTTTGTTATTGGTGCCGGTTTTATGGGTACCGGTATTGCATAGAATGCTGCTGTGAAGGGACTGGATGTTACCATTTATGACGTATCTGAAGCTCAGCTGGAAAAGAGCAGCAAGAGCCTGGAAAAGGAACTTGCCAAGCTGGTTTCCCGTGAAAAGATGACAGAAGAAGATGCGAAGGCAGCTCTGGAAAGAGTACATTACACTGCTAAGATGAAGGCGTGTTTTGATGCTGATGTAATTATCGAAGCTGCATCCGAAAATATGGAAATCAAGAAGTCCATTATCCGTGAAGTAGATAAATATGCGAAACAGGAGGCAGTAATTGCATCCAATACATCTTCCATCTCCATCACTACTCTGGCAAGCTGCCTTGATGATCCAAGCCGTTTCGTAGGTATGCATTTCTTCAGCCCGGTGCCTAAGATGCCGCTGATGGAAATCGTAAGAGGTCTGCATACCAGTGATGAAGTGATTAAGATCGCTACAGAAGTTGGCGAATTCATGGGCAAGTCCTGCGTTCTGGCCAAGGACGAAGCCGGCTTCATCGTAAACCGTATGCTGCTGCCTATGCTGAACGAAGCATGCTTCCTGGTAGAACGTAAGGTTGGTACCATCGAAGAAATTGACCTTGCTATGAAGATGGGGCTGCATCATCCGATGGGACCTCTGGAACTGGTGGATATGATTGGTATCGACGTAGAACTGGCAGTAATGGAAGTAATCTATGAAGAAACCGGTGACTCCAAGTACCGTCCTGCTGTACTGCTGAGAAGAATGGTGGACGCAGGCTTCCTGGGCAGAAAGACCGGTGCCGGCTTCTATAACTATAACGAAGACGGAACCAGAACTGCAAACAAGAGAATTTTCGGCAGATAAATACGGAATTCTTGTGGTATAATGTAGAAAACACTTTACAAAAAGGGGGAGTTGTCTATGAAGAAACTGTTGTCCGTAATGATGGTATTCGTTATGATTGTGGCTATGTCGGGATGTGTGTACATGGAGGACCATTTCATTCTGAATGAAGATGGGTCCGGAACCCTGTACAGCTACGTTCTGATTGAAAAGGAAGTTTACGATTCTCTGATAGGAACGCTGGGTTCTCTTGGTGAAGACGGGGCTGCATCAGATTTGCTTGGAGAAGCCACAGGTCAGCTTGCTGTTGTAACCGTAGATGGTGTGGAATATTATGAGATGGAACAGAGCCAGGAATTTACTGCTCTGGAAGACCTGAATGCATTCCTCAGCGGTGAGTATGATGATGTGAGAGTAACGTCTGATACTATTGGATTCCGTGTAGCCATGGATGAAGAGGATATGGATGGTATGACTTACGATGAAGTGGCAGCAGTATATGGGGAAATGGGAATCGATGTGGAAAATGCCATTGAAGGTTACATGATTTTCCGCATGCCGGAACCAATTGTCTATACTACCGGTGACCCGTATGATGATGCGTACAGTGCCATTTATTCTGTTAATCTGAAAACCATGTATGATGGGATGGATGTTTTCGTGACCTGCTCTGAAGAGGAAGCTGCCAACGAAAAAATCAGAAACGGTGTGGAACGTACGAAGATTACTTTAAAATCTTCTCTCACCTCCAAAGGAAAAATCAAACTGAGCTGGAGCAAGTCTTCCAATTACAAGATGGACTACTATGAGGTATTCCGCAGTACGAAGAAGAATTCCGGCTATGGATCCAAGGCATACTACAAAACCAGCTCCGGCAGTAAGACCAGCTACACCAACAGCAAGGTAAAATCCGGCACCCGTTATTACTATAAAGTAAGATGTGTCCGTCTGGTGGATGGTGAAAAAATTTACACTCCTTATTCCAATAAGGCAAACCGCAAGGCTCAGTAAAGTCTCAAAACAGAATATGCATAACGGAAACTGATCTCTGCAGTGCAGGGGTCAGTTTTTTCGTTTCTGAATTCATTGACTGCTGCCGGTAAAAGTTCTATAATTTAGCATAGAGCAGTGTGTCCTGCAGGACACCGGAAGGAGGAGAATATCCATGATTTTAGAAACAAAAGACCTGATTATCCGCCCATCCAGATGGGAGGACATTGAAATATTTTATCCATGGGAGCTGGAACCTGCTGTAACGAAGTTTTTCAGCATCCGCGACGGACAGACCATGGAAGATGTAATCAAAAAATATATTGCTGACGATACGGATCCTAAGGCTATGCAGTTTACCATCTGCATGAAGCCGGATGAAAGACCGATTGGTCGTATTGTTCTGGCTGACATTGAAGACGGCTGGAAAGCGGAACTGTGGCGTATTTATATCGCAGATCCTGCACTCCGCGGCAAAGGTCTGGGCAAGCAGTCCATGCTGGCTATGATGAGCTACTGCTTCGATGTACTGGGACTGCAGCGCCTGTATCTGGACCATTATACCGGCAATCCTGCCAGCGGGCTTTACCTGTCTCTGGGCTTTACATATGAAGGTGTACTCCGTCAGAACTGCCGTAAGAACGGTATTCTCTATGATGTGCACCTCATGTCCATGCTGAAGGACGAATACTATGAACGTTATCAGAACTGGTATGAAAGTGAGGATGAGGAAGATGAGTAAATTCTATGAACTGTATTTCAGCCCAACCGGCGGAACCCTGACATCCGTTAAAAAGTTCGGACCGAAGATTTTCGGCATTCTGGGAATGGAACCGGTTCCGGTGAATCTTCGGACATTGGTTCGTGACGGCGGAGAGCTTCCTGCTTTCGATGCAGAGGATATCTGCCTGATTTCTGTGCCTTCTTTTGCAGGGCGTGTGCCGCTGCCTGCAGTGAATCTGCTGCAGCAGCTGAAGGGCAATGGTGCCAGAGCGATTCTGCATGTAGTATATGGTAACCGTGCTATTGATGACACACTGCTGGAGCTTCGTGATATTATGGATGGAGCTGGCTTTGTATGTGCAGCAGCCGCAGAAACAGTGGCAGAGCATTCCATGTTCCGCCAGTTTGGTGCAGGACGTCCCGATGCAGATGATGAAGCAGAAATGCAGGCGTTTGCAGTAAAAATTACAGAAGTTCTGCAGACAGAACTGACCGGCAGTCTTAATGTGCCTGGAAATTATCCGTACCGTGAACGGAAGCCGGTTTCTGCCATTCCGGAAGGCGGGGCAGACTGCAGCGGCTGCGGAGCCTGTGCAGCAGAATGTCCTGTACATGCTATTCCGGCAGAAGATCCGAAATCTGTGAACCGTGACCTTTGCTTCGGCTGCATGCGCTGCGTATCCGTTTGTCCGGCAGCTGCCAGAGCGGTTCCTGATGCAGTACAGGAAAAGATGCTGCCAATCATGAGCCAGGTCTGCAGCGGACGGAAAGAAAACCGTCTGTATGTGGAACGGAATCATTGATTTTACGAGGGAATTAGACCGAAAACATTTACAAATGACTGAAAATATGGTATCTTTATAAGATGGGATTGCTGTGCAATCTGATTTTGACGTGGAGAAAAATGGATGAAAAAATTAGCCATCTACCTGCTCAGGTTTGGACTTAACTTCATATATTTCTTTTTCAAACTGCTGCCTGTAAAGCAGAATAAAGTTCTGTTTCTCAGCCGTCAGTCCAATGAACTGACTCTGGACTTCAGAAGAGTGCAGGAAGAGCTGAAGCTGCAGCAGCCTTATGCGGAAATTGTGACCCTGTGCAACCGCCTGGAAGGCGAAAGCAGCGGGGGGCTGGTACATTTTGCGGTGACTACTCTGAAGAGCATGTACCACATGGCCACTTCCAGCGTATGCGTGCTGGATGCCTACTGGCCAGCCGTTTCCATTCTGAAGCATAAGGAAAGCCTGACCGTCATTCAGATGTGGCATGCCCTGGGTAAGATTAAGCAGTCCGGGTATCAGACTCTTGGACGTGAGTCCGGCAGAAGTGCAGACATTGCCCGTCTTATGAAGATGCATGAAAACTACGACTATATCATCGCAGGAGGTAAGGCATGGAATCCTTACTACTGTGCGTCTTTCAACACTACGGAGGACAAGCTGGTGAACTGCGGTCTGCCGCGGATTGACCATCTTCTGGAAACTGCAGAGTCTAACAGAGAAGCAGTGCTGAAGGCTTATCCTGAGTTTGAAGGAAAGACCATTGTGCTCTATGCTCCGACTTTCAGAAGAAACATTGAGCTCCACTGGGAACAGCTGGTGGATGCGGTGGCCGATGCCAACCGGAAAGAAAAAGACCAGTATGTGCTTGTTGTAAAGGGACATCCGAACCAGAAGCTGGAAACAGAGGGCAAACAGGGTGTATATGACTGTCCTGAGTTTAAGGCAGTAGATCTGCTGGCAGCCTGCGACTACCTGATTACCGACTATTCAGCCATTGCCATCGAAGGGGCGATTCTGAGCCGGCCGACCTGGTACTTTGTTTATGACTATGAAGAATACCGTGAAAAGAACGGAATGAATATTGACCTGTTTGAAGTGATGCCGGGCTGTGTGTTCCGGGACGGAAAGCAGCTGATGGACCGTCTGGTATCTGCCGACCGTGCAGCCAGAACCGATGAAGTCAGTCTGGAAAACAATCCGTATCCGCGCCGCACACTCAATGCCTACCGGAAAAACTATCTGCCGGAAAAACTGGGCACTTCCACGAAACAGGTGACAGAACTGATTCTGAAACAGATGATGCAGAAAGGAAAGTAATTATGGACGCATTTACATTTGTCAGATGGGCAGTAAAGAAGATGAAACTCTTCGTTCTCTACTGGAGAAGAATTGTATTCGCCAAGAACCACTTTAAATGCCCGTGGTATAAAAAAATCAAGGCCAATCTCTGCGGCGGCTTCCTGGCAGACCAGTGGATGCTCTATGATTTTGACCATAATGACCGCAGCGAATACCTGTCCGAGTTTGACTGGTACCGCAGCCGTTATATCAACGAACCATTTGATTTCGTGTGCAACAACAAGATTGCTTCTGCAGAAATTCTGAAGCAGTATGTGCGCGTTCCGGAAAGCTACATGATTAAGAACAGAGGATATCTGTCCAGCTTCCAGAGCGAAGAAATGCAGTACGAAGATGCAATTACTCTGCTGAAGGAAAAGAAGACGCTGTTCTTCAAGCCTTACGGCAAGGGTAAGGGTACCGGTGTGTGCCGCTTTACATGGCTGGAAGAAGCTGAATGCGGTGTTGCCGGCGGACAGCCTGCCATCGACCTGAAGCCGGTGACAGAAGAAGATATGCTCACCTTCCTGAAGAAGAACGATAACTGGTTCTTAAGTGAGGCAATGGAGCAGCATCACTACAGCAGTGATATCTATGATAAAACAGTAAACACCATCCGGTTTATCACCCTGCGTGATCCGGAGACACATAAATTCAAGGTTTTCTTTGCCGTACAGCGTGTCGGTACCAAGGAAACTATTCCGGTGGACAACGGCAGCCGAGGCGGCCTGGTTTCCAAAATCGATCTGGAAACCGGCGAACTGACAGAAGCACGCTGTCTCCATAATCATGAAGTCCATGAAGTGCATCCGGATTCCGGTGCACCGATTAAGGGCGTAGTGATTCCTGGCTGGACACAGCTGAAGGAAGATATGCTGAAGCTGGCAAACAACCTGCCTTATATGCACTTTATCGCCTGGGACATTCTGATTACGGAAGACGGTTTCTGCATCATCGAAGCAAATACTTCCTCCGGCGTAAACATCATCCAGCTCTGGGGCGGCCAGAGAAATAAGGAACTGGGTGACTTCTACCGTTACCATAAGGTAATCAAGTAAGGCCCTGAGGAGGGATTTTGACATGAAATATATCATAATGGCCGACGGGAAAGGAACCCGCTGGCAGAATTATAACGATATACCGAAACACCTCATTGAGATTGGCGGCGAGACTCTGCTGGGCAGAACGGTGAGGCTCCTCAAAGAAGGAAATCCGGACTGCGAAGTGATTATCACATCTCACGACAGCCGATACGAGATTCCGGGAGCGCGGCGCCATGAACCGCTGAATAATAACCTGGAGATTGACCGATTCACGGAAGAACTCATTGAGGACGATGTGTGTTTCCTCTACGGAGACACTTATTATTCGGATTTTGCCATGAGAACCATCATCTCCACTGAGGCAGATGATATGATGTTCTTCGGCAACGGACGGTCCATCGTAGCCATCAAAGTGGCGGACGGGGATCTGTTCCGGTCTCACGTACATCGGGTGCGTGATCTGTTCCTTGAAGGAAAAATAGCAAAATGTATCGGATGGCAGGTCTACCAGTCTTTCACAGGACTGCCGTTCGGTGAAAAGCAGATTGGTGAGAAATTCCTGGTACTGGAAGACGGCACAGAGGATTTCAACTCTCCGGAAGATTACAACAGGAGGACAAAGAGATAATTATGGGAATGAAGACATTTAAGAGAAGGGTAGTAAATGTACTGGCACTGGGCCCTACCTCCAGAGGTTTTACCGGGGGTGAAGCAAAGCGCTGGGTGAGAAAGGTTTACCGCCATAAAGTGAGAGATTACGGTTTTACCAAGCAGGAAACCAACTGGGCACTGAAGCATGGTTTCATGCCGGAACAGGTTGCTGCTCTGGGCATCAATGATTCCAATGTGGCAGACTACATTTCCTATAAGGATTATGCTTATCTGCGTCCTCTCAACGGAACCTACAGCAAGTGGATTACTGATAAGGTAACCATCTTTAACATCTTCAAGCCGTTCCGCGACCGTATGCCGCAGATGTACTATCAGATCAGCAAGCGCTATGATGAAACTTTCATTATTCCGCTTTATGACAAGAAGGCGGGAACTGAGTTTGCAGATATCATGCAGCTGATTCGTGAAAAGGGTGAAGTAACTGCAGCACCGGCAAACGGCAAATCCGCCAGCACCATTGCATGGCGTGAAGATGCATTCTGGTTCGATGAAGAAAAGATTGCAGAAGAAAAACTGGTGGAACGTCTGTCTGAATACCGTTCTACCATTGTTATCAAGGAACGCGTGAAGACCAGCGATTTGACAGGTCACGGCGTTCTGAACCTGATTGTTTTCAATGAAGAAGGTGACAATCCGGTTATTGGTGACGGCTTCTATGTATATAATAACTATGAAGTGAAGCCGCTGAAGTCTCTGAAGCAGGCAAGAGAAGACAGCCTGGAAGAGGAAGATGCAGATGAAGAAGTAAATGAAACCAGGGCAGAACGTCTGGAAAAGGCTGTGGATGTAAAGAACGGTACTTTCGAAGGACAGGCAATTCCTCACTGGGATGAAATCTGTAAGACCATTCACGATCTGTGCATCTTCGTACCGCAGCTGGAATTCTTCGGAGCAGAAATTGTTATCAATGAAGACGGTTTCAAGATTACCAGAATGGTAAACCATCCTGAATATCCGGTTCACCAGCCGTTCAGCAAGGAAACATCCGAATATCTGCGTCATAAAGTGGCACAGAAGAAGGAGGCCTTCGCAGCAGGCGGTACCCGTATGGAACGTGGCTGGAAGAAGATTAAGTCCAGAGCCCGTTTCAAGTTTGCCAGAACCTTCTATCCAAAGGGACTGGTACCGTATCTGTCCACCAAGTGGATTGGTCAGGTATGGACTGACTTCCGCACCAATAAGGAAGCAACCTTCAGCGAAAAGATGTGGGCATACAAGCACGGCTTCCTGTCCTACAGAATTCCGCAGTACGGTGTAACAGAAGAAAACTACAGTGAATATATTTCCGACTTTGAATACAAGTGGCTGCGCCACATCAATCCGAAGTACAGAAAGTGGATGGAAGACAAGATTACCATCAAATATATCTGTTCTGATTTCAATGAGTGCTTCCCGGAATATTATTACCATATCATCTGCAAAAATGGCAATAATAAGGTAATCTCCATGATGGACCTGCCGGAAGGTTATACTAATAACTTTGATGAAATCTTCCGTCTGGTGGAAGAAAAGGGTGTTCTGGCTCTGAAGCCGGATGAAGGTTCCCATGGTGACGGTTTCTACAAGTTCACCTGCGAAAATGGTCAGTATCAGCTGAACTATCAGGATGTTACCCGTCAGCAGGTTCTGGACATTCTGGAAGATATCAACAACCAGTATCTGGTTACCGAATACATTAACATGCATCCGGTTCTGAAGAAGGTTTACGACGGTTCTGTAAATACCGTACGTATGATTGTTTTCAAGAAGGACGGCCGTACTCCGCAGGTACATAACGCTTATGTACGTTTCGGTTCCAAGAAGACCGGTGCGGTTGACAACGTAGGTGCAGGCGGTATGACTGCTCATATCGACGTGGAAACCGGACGTTTCTACGATGCAAAGATCGTAATGGACGGCTCCATTGAAGACTGTCCGATCCATCCGGATACAGGTGTTCCTATCGAAGGCTATCTGCCTAACTGGGACCGCGTAAAGGAAATGGTTATGGAAGTAACTGCAGGCATTCAGCAGCTGGAATTCTTCGGCGTGGACCTGGCAATTACCGAAGACGGAATCAAGTTCCCTGAAATCAACCGTTTCCCTGACTATCCTGCCGTAGAAAAGTATGCACCGGCTACCAGGGATTATCTGCTGTATAAGCTGGAAGGCAAGAAGCGTCTCTACGGATACGATGTAACACCAAACAATACACTGGTTCATCTGCCGAAGCGTCCGCCTAGAAAGCAGCAGTAAGCAGAAGACTGAGAGGATAACGATTTGAGTACATTGAAAGAAATTCTGAAGGACCATATAGACTACCGGAAGCAGCTGGTGAAGCTGGCCAAGTCTGATGTGAAGAAGGCCAACGGCGGCGTTCTTGGCATGGGCTGGGCACTGATCCGGCCGGCAATCCTGATTTTCGTATTCTGGTTTGCCTTTTCCTTCGGCCTGCGCAAAGGCGGCGACGTGGAAGGATATCCTTTCTTCCTGTGGCTGATTGCCGGTATGATACCATGGTTCTATATGCGTGACATGATAACCGGAGGTGCGGGAGCAATCCGCCGTTACAAGTTCCTTGTAACAAAGATCAAGTTCCCGACTTCAACCATCCCGACATTTGTAAGTATGGGCAATCTGGCAGTCCACTGCGGTCTGCTCGTGATTGTAATGGCCATCTTCGTGGGATTTGGTTACATGCCAACCATTTATTATCTGCAGATTCCGTTCTATATGCTGCTGATGTTCCTTTTCTTCACAGCATGGGGTCTGTTTGCAGGGGTAATTGCGGCAATCAGCCGTGACTTCCTTAACCTGGTAAAATCACTGGTCCAGGCGCTGTTCTGGATGTCAGGGATTCTTTATGATGCAGCATCCATTGAGCAGGAGTGGATCCGTTCCATTCTGCTCTTCAATCCGATTACCATTGTGGTAAACGGTTACCGCAACTCTTTCATCTATCACAGATGGTTCTGGGAAGACTGGCAGCAGCTGGTGAACTTTGCCATTGTATATGCGGTAATGGGACTGCTGGCGGTATGGGCATACCGGAAGCTTAGAAAAGATATTCCGGATGTGCTGTAGCCGGGGAAGGACCATAGGTGAATTATGAGTGAAGAAAACAGAGATATTGTAATAGAGTTTCAGGATGTGACCAAGGTATACAAGCTGTTTAAGAATGATAAGCAGCGGTTCAAGTCGATCTTCCTGAAAAACACCCCATACAAAAAGAAGTTTGCAGTAAACCACCTTTCCTTCCAGATTCGGAAGGGTGAGGCGGTAGCACTTCTTGGAAAGAATGGTGCAGGCAAATCCACCATTTTGAAAATGATTACAGGTGTGGCATATCCGACAGTGGGTAAAATCACAGTAAACGGCCGCGTCAGTGCTCTTCTTGAGCTGACGGCGGGATTTGATCCGGAGTTTACCGGACGTGAAAATATCTACTTCCGCGGACAGCTCATGGGACTTTCCGATAAGGAAATCCGGGAGCTGGAGCCGGAAATTGTGGATTTTGCTGATCTCAACGACTACATCGATCAGCCGGTGAGAACTTACTCCAGCGGTATGAAAGCCCGTCTGGGATTTGCCATCAACGTAAATATCAAGCCTGAAATTCTCATTGTGGACGAAGCACTCAGTGTGGGGGACAATGAGTTCAAGAAGAAATGTACAGCCAAGATTAATGAGATTATCAATGAAAAGGATGTGACGTTCCTCTTCGTAACCCATTCCAGCAGCACGGCCAGATCTTTCTGCAAACGCGGACTGGTAATGCGGCAGGGCAAGCTCATGTATGACAGCGATATCGATGATGCCATCGAGTATTATCAGCGCATGACAGAAGAGGATGCAGCCAAGAAAAAGGGAAAGGGCAAGGGTATTTTTGAGCAATGAGCAGAAGTGAAAAGCACCGAAAGAAAAGCCCGATAGACTGGGTCAAAGACCTGGCTACCTGGAAAAAAGTAACCATCCTTGTTGTTCTGGCAGTGCTCCTGGCGGGAGGCATTATCGCCGCCATGCTGGCAGGGTATGCGGAAGAGCAGCATGAAATCATGTACGAAGAGACGCCGGAAGATTACGACCTGTCTCTGACTGCAGTGGATGGATATATCAATATTCTGCTGCTGGGTGTAGACAGCCGTGATATGAGCAATATCAACGGAACCCGCAGCGATGCTATCATGGTTGTCAGCATCAATGAAGAAACCAACGATGTGAAGATTATTTCCACCTACAGAGATACTTACCTGAAGATGGGGGATACACCAACCTATGATAAGATTACCCATGCCTGCGTTTACGGCGGTCCGGAAATGACCATGAAGTCTCTGAACCAGGCTATGGACCTGAATATTCAAAATTATGTGGTTGTAAACTTCAAGGCAGTAGCAGATCTTGTAGATGCGGTGGGCGGAATTACAGTAGACGTACAGGACTTTGAAATCCAGCAGCTGAACAAGTATACCGCACAGACTGCCAAGAACATCGGCCGTGAAAAATATCAGACGGTAACTGCAGCCGGTACACAGACTCTGGATGGATGTCAGGCGGTATCGTACTCCAGAATCCGTAAGGGTGTAGGTGATGACTTCAAGCGTACGGAACGTATGCGTACTGTTCTGACCAAGACCTTTAACAAGATGAAGACCATGTCCTTCAGTGAAATCAAGGGGTTGATTGAACTGATGACCCCACAGGTGAAAACCAACCTGGATATGAACAATATTCTGGCTCTGGCAGCTAAGCTGCCTGGCTTTAATATTCAGGGCAGTGTGGGCTGGCCGTACAATGTAACGGTTGGATTCATCGGAAAGCTTTCTTACGTGCTTCCGGTAGATCTGGCTGGAAATGCGGTGAAACTCCATCAGGAGATGTTCATGCAGGAAGATTACGTTCCGTCCTCCGGACTTTATGCAATCAGCAATGAGCTGGCTGCCAGAATCCAGGCGGCACGAGATGCACAGGAAATTGAAAATGAGGAAGATGTGGAAATTGAGGAAACGGAAGATCCAACCCAGATTCCGGATGATACTGTGGTAACCGATCCTGCTGATCCGACCATTAATCCGGAAACCGGACTGCCGTGGGATCCTATGGATCCGGAATTCCCGGATGATATTCTCAATCCTGATACTCTGCAGCCTTGGGATCCGACTGATCCAAACTCTCCGAACTATGATCCTTCTCTGGTTGTTCCTGAGAATCCGGGCACCGGTGAGGGTACTGATTCTGAGGTTCCGACCAATCCGGCTGTTCCTTCTGATCCAACAGTACCTGCTGATCCGACTGTTCCGGCTGAACCGAATAACCCGGGCGGCGATGTAACTACACAGCCTTCTGAACCGACAGGCGGTGAAGTTCCGTCAGGCGGCGATACTCCGGCTGAACCGGCAAATCCTGATATTCCGGACAGTTCCGGCATTATTCAGGACGATCCGGATGAAGAGGTTGTGAGTGAACAGGACACCTGATACGGGGCTGGAACCGGCGGATAACTCCAGACACCTTCCATGGGTGAGAACATGGTTTTAAAGCGATAATATAAGGGTATATGACCTTTAAATAAGACTAACGAAAGAAAAGGTGAACATAAAATGGCGAAAGAAAAATTAAACTGGGAAGATGCCCAGGTAAGAGAAACTTACAGACATACTGCTTCTCATATTATGGCACAGGCAGTTAAGAAGCTGTGGCCGGAAGCAAAGCTGGCAATCGGTCCTGCAATCGATAACGGCTTCTACTACGACTTCGACTGCGAGCACAAGTTCGGCGAAGAAGATTTTGCCAAGATTCAGAAGGAAATGAAGAGAATCGTTCAGGCAAACTACCCTCTGGAAAGATTCGAACTGCCAAGAGAAGAAGCAATCAAGCTGATGGAAGAAAAGGGTGAACCATACAAGGTAGAACTGATTCAGGATCTGCCTGAAGATGCAGTAATCTCCTTCTACAAGCAGGGTGACTTCGTAGATCTGTGTGCTGGTCCTCACATGGAATCCACCGGCAAGATCAAGGCTTACAAGCTGATGAGCGTGGCTGGTGCTTACTGGAGAGGTGACTCCAACAGACAGATGCTGCAGAGAATTTATGCAACTGCATTCCCAAGCCAGGAAGAACTGGACGAATACATTCAGAAGCTGGAAGAAGCTAAGCTGCGTGACCACAGAAAGATCGGTAAGGAAATGGATCTGTTCATGCTGGTTGACGAAGGTCCTGGTTTCCCATTCTTCCTGCCAAAGGGTATGATTATCCGTAACGGCCTGGAAAACTTCTGGAGAGAAGAACACAGAAAGAGAGGCTACGAAGAAGTTAAGACTCCTCTGATTCTGAACGAACAGCTGTGGAGAACTTCCGGCCACTGGGATCACTATAAGGACAACATGTACTTCACCAAGATTGATGATGAAGATTTCGCTGTAAAGCCAATGAACTGCCCTGGTTCCATGCTGGTTTACAAGAGAAAGATGTGGTCTTACAGAGACTTCCCTATCAGATGCGGTGAGCTGGGTCAGGTACACAGACACGAACTGTCCGGTGCTCTGCACGGTCTGATGAGAGTAAGAACATTTACTCAGGACGACGCACACATCTTCATGCTGCCAGAACAGATTATGGATGAAGTAATCGGTGTAGTAAAGTTCATCGATGAAGTATACAACATGTTCGGTTTCAAGTATCACATCGAATTATCTACCAGACCTGAAAACTCCATGGGTACTGATGAAGAATGGGCAATTGCAGAAGACGCACTGAGAGGCGCACTGGAAAATATCAACGCAGATTACGTTGTTAACGAAGGTGACGGCGCATTCTACGGCCCTAAGCTGGACTTCCATCTGGAAGACTCCCTGGGCAGAACATGGCAGTGCGGTACTATTCAGTTAGACATGCAGATGCCTCAGAGATTCGATCTGACTTACGTAGGTCCGGACGGTGAAAAGCACAGACCTGTTATGATTCACCGTGTAATCTTCGGTTCCATCGAAAGATTCATCGGTATCCTGACTGAACACTGCGCAGGTAAGTTCCCTCTGTGGCTGGCTCCTGTACAGGTTCGTCTGATGACTGTAACTGAAAAGTTCGCTGACTATGCACAGGAAGTTGCAGAAAGACTGGAAGAACTGGGTCTGAGAGTTGAATGTGACGTAAGAAACGAAAAGATCGGTAAGAAGCTGAGAGAAGCGAGAAACGAACGTGTAAGCTACATGTGCGTAATCGGTGAAAAGGAAGCTGAAGCTGGTTCCGTAACTGTACGTTCCGGTAAGGAAGGCGAACTGGGCGAAATGTCCGTAGAAGATTTCGCAGACAAGCTGCTGGCTGAAATCGCAGTAAAGGCGATGTAATCCAGCGTAACGCGAAACCAAATATGTATTTTAAGGGCGGCTGAATCTCAGCTGCCCTTTTTATTTCTGTGAAAACATAAATAAAAATCCCGACCTTCCACTGAGAAAGTCGGGATTTCCTTTTGTTATTGATTTGCAGTGACCGGTCTGTAAGACGAGTGTTTCCGCAGACACCGAAGGTGTCGAGGACTAACGAGGATACAGATCCGGACACTGTAGGCCGAGGCCAAACGAGGAATGCAGCACTGGATTCGTGCTATTTGGCTTTTTTATAAGTGATATTTGACCATCCGGTATAAATCTTTTCCTCTCTAATCAGCTTGTAGGCACGTACTTTGTAGTAGTAGCGATTGCCTTTTTTCAAGCCGGAGGTGTTCTTATAAGTGAATTTAGCAGTGTCACGCACCTGCTTGTAGCCGGATGTTTTGCTGGAAGACTTCCATACTTCGAAACCGTCAAAGTACGCGTCCACGCCGGAATCCTGCGGAAGCAGGGCAGAGATTTCCGCATCCAGGACTTCGTCACCGGTTGAAATCTGATCTACAGTCCAGGTGATGTTCATAGCACCTTTGGAGGCTGCGGAAGCAGCATGAACAGAAACTGCGTCAGCTATCTTTTCGGCTTCTTCTTCCAGTGCCTTGCGGGCTTCGTATTCGCCCAGAATCTGCAGGTATTCATATTCATTTACCATCGGCAGAGCATCGTCGCTGAAGAGAATCTGCCAGGTCATCTTGCCGATATTGCCGGTGTTAGGAAGGCCGTGCATTACCTGGAATTTCACTGCGGCTTCCACCATGGAACCGGTGTATACGGAAGTGTCTTCATAAAGGTAAGGGGATGGGGTATAGTAACCCAGCTCCTGCAGACGTTTCATGGCAGCATTGAAATAATCAGCCTTAAAGTCCTGTTCTCCTTCCATATCATCGCCAGGCAGGATGGTATACTTGTAGCTGTCCGGATCCAGCTCAAACAGGATTTCATAGCCGGATGCCTTTGGTGTAAAGTGCCATGTCT
Source organism: Anaerovoracaceae bacterium (assembly GCA_045578745.1). GTDB lineage: Bacteria > Bacillota > Clostridia > Peptostreptococcales > Anaerovoracaceae > RGIG7179. Next base: position 1,590 of record JAZNKW010000053.1, on the reverse strand, counting down.
TCTTGGTGGACAGGCGCTCACCGGTGGCAGTACTGTAAATTCCTTCAACTTTATAGCCGGTGTCCGGTCTGGAGTAGAGGGAGAAGGAGCTGTCTGTATAACGGGTATCCAGAGTGAAGTAGAAGGTGCCGTTATCTCCTGCGGTAAAGGTCCGGTTGCGGCCGTTCAGATACATGGTCAGTTCCTTCATCGGATTATCCTTACAGCGGACATACCAGGCGTTATAGCAGTCTGCCAGGTTCATGGAAGTGATATTATTGTTATACAGATAAATCTTTTCCAGTGAAGTACTTCCGGATAAATCTACTGTTTCATAGGCATTTCCATGAGAAGACAGCAGTTTCATGCTTGTAAAACGAGGCAGATTAAGAGCACCGGTAAAACCGTTTCCGCTCCACTGAATCTGGCTTACATTGCCGCGGCCGTCAGTCATAAAGTGAGATTTGACGCCGTCACCCCAGGTGGTATAGTCATAGTAGCTGTACTGGCTGTTTAAAATCTTTCCGTTCTGAATCTGACTTCCGATCACGCCGTAGCTGTAATCGTCGCTGTCCGAATCGACCTCTGAATACTGATTCAGGAAAGCGCCCAGAGTGGTGATTTCATAAGGATTTTCGATGTAGTAGCCGAAACGGTAGTCCGGGTAGATATTGAAGTACAGATGGCTTGTGGCAATCTGCTCTTCAGTTGGGTCGAAATAGGTGTAGTTAGTCAGGCCGGTGGTTGTCCATTTGCCTGTTTTGCTGTCATATTTATTGGTGGTACCCACGGTTGGGTCGATGAAAATCCATCGTCCGTCAGTCCAGGCTTCCACCCACCAGTGGTCACGGACATTGACATTGGATTCGGTGGTCCAGTCATGGGATGGAACTGCAGCACGGTGACCGTAAACCATACGGGCAGGAATTCCCTGGGCTCTGGCCAGTGCAATGACAATGGCAGAATAACCCTGACAGGTGGTGTAAACACGTCCCTGCTGGCTGTTTGCAGAAGTAAGGCCCATCTCAAAATTTCGGATATTGTCATATGGATGTGCGTACTGATTGTCGTGCGTCTGGAAGGCCACAGAGTCATAATAGAAACTGGACGCCGTATACTCGTAGATTTTGCGGAGCTTGTCATAGTCTGTGTAAGCACCGGCGGTGACACGGTCAGATACCGTTTTGATATAGGATATCTTGTCCCATGTCATGTCGGAATAAATGTTGGTAGCCGGATTTCGCAGCACGAAACGGATATCTTCCAGCTTATTATCCAGATAGCGGCTGGTGTCGTAAGCATCGCCAATGGCTTTGATCTCACGGTTGTAATTGATGACATCCGTATAACGGAGGATCTTAACCTTGCCGTCCTTTACCTGAATAACCATGTTTTTGTTGAGAACACCGCTGTTATTATATTTCAGGATTGCTGCATCCTGAGCTGTGGCGCAGCGGCGGATGTAGATTGTGTAACGTCCGTCCGAAACTTCCAGTCCTTCCATGTTGAGATAGTAGGTGAAGTTGTAGGTCGGTGTTCCATCGGATGCATATTCAACCTTCGGATCGATGTAAATGTCCAGATCCATGTCTCCCTTGTCGGCACCGGTCC
>JAZNKW010000052.1:0-6893 GCA_045578745.1 Anaerovoracaceae bacterium | reverse complement strand
CAATAGATTCATCTTTAATAAAGTCACCTAAATGGCTGTCATCTTCTTCGCCGATTGGTGTATCGAGAGAAATTGGGTCAGCAGAAACTTTAAGGATTTCTCTTACTTTTTCAATTGGAAGGTTCATGGCATCTGCCAGTTCCTGTTCGGAAGGTTCTCTTCCTAATTCCTGTAAAAGGTTTCTAGACACACGGTATGTCTTATTGACAACACCCGACATATGAACCGGAATACGGATTGTTCTGGACTGGTCTGCAATAGAACGTGTAATTGCCTGACGAATCCACCATGTTGCATAGGTGGAGAACTTGTATCCATTACGGTAATCGAACTTGTCCACGGCCTTAATCAGGCCCAGATTACCTTCCTGAATCAGATCCAGGAACAGCATGCCGCGGCCAACATAACGCTTGGCAATGCTGACTACCAGACGCAGGTTGGCTTCACAGAGACGTTTTTTCGCTTCCTCATCCCCCTGCTCCATACGCTTTGCCAGCTCAATTTCTTCATCTGCAGATAACAGAGGAACCTTACCTATTTCCTTCAGATACATTCTGACAGGGTCATCTACCGCGATTCCCTTAGGAATGCTGGCTTCCAGGTCCATTTCGTCTTCATCCATAACCAGTTCAGGATCTCCTGCCAGTTCAGGATTGAAATCTGCATCATCTGTCAGCAGCAGTTCTTCGTCAAAATCATTTTCAGTTTCAGAAATGATTTCAATGCCTCTGGTCATCAGCGCATCATAGATATCATCCATGGCATTCTTATCCAGGTCAGTTGCTTCCAGAACGTCTGCAATTACAGAATAAGTCAACTTACCCTTCAGGGCCTTGCTCTTTTCTGTCAGATCATTTATAATCTCCTGCTTCTTCTCAGCCGGAGATAAGGTTACCTGATTTTCTTCCTGCTGATTTTTCAACGTTGTTTTCTTGTTTTCTGTTGCCATTACTTTCTTCCCCCATGAGAATTTATTTGTTTTTGGATTTCCATCAGTTCCAGTGTAAGCTGGTTAATGGAATCAGGATTATTCTCCTCGTCAGCCAGAGACAGTCTGGTAATCAGTTCCTGTTCCTGCTGCAGCAGACGTTTACGCTGCCATGTATTGATACACTCTGAAAAGACCTGCTCTTCATTGCCCGCAATTACAATTTTGTCCAGTGCGCTGCTCAGTGCCTCACTCTCTACCGGGTCCAGTCTGTCAGTCAGCTGGTTCATGTGAAAATCACCGTTGAGGCCATAAAGCTCGAAAAGGATATCCATTACCTTACGTGCAGGTGTGCTTGCCATGATTTCACTGTAATCAAGGAGTTTTTCCGTCAGTCCGGGATTTACCATCAGGGACTTTATAATACTTGCTTCCAGGCTGCTCATTTCCTCCTGGACTTCTTCTTCCCTGTGGTTCCTCTGCGGTACAGCCGGCTGGCTATTTCGGGAACTGTTAGAATTGTTTCCCAAAATTTCCATCTTTATTGCACCCTCTGCGATATGCAGTTCTTTCGAGAGTTTCTTTATATATACATCGGCTTCCACCGGGCTCAGTTCCCTGAGCACTGCGGCCGCAGCCTTAATATAGTCGATTTTTCCGTCATCCGACGAGAGATCCATATCTCTGCGGATGTACCTGAGTTTATAGTCAATGTAAGGAAGTGCCCCGTCAATCAGTTTGAGGAATGCCTCACGGCCATTCTTCTTGATAAACTCATCCGGGTCTTTTCCATCAGTTACATGCAGCACTTTTACCTTGCAGTCATCCTTAATCAGGATTTCGCTTCCGCGCATGGCTGCATTCTGTCCTGCGCCGTCTGCATCATAGGACAGCACCACATTCTTCGTATAACGTTTCAGCAATCTTGTCTGGTTTTCCGTCAGTGCTGTTCCCAGAGAAGCTGCAACATTACGCACACCACCCTGATACAGGGAAATGGCATCCATGTAGCCTTCCACCAGGATTGCATAACCTTCTTTGCCAATGTCCTGCTTGCTGATATTCAGCGCATATAGGTTGTTCTTCTTCTGGAAAACCTTATTTTCCGGTGAATTCAGATACTTGGGATTATCATCACCGATGGCACGTCCTCCGAATCCAATCACTTTACCGCTGGTATTGATAATCGGAAACATAACGCGGTTTCGGAATTTATCGTAATATTTGCCTTTGCTTTCTGAAATCAGACCAAGTTCGAGCAAAATCTTTTCGTCGACGCCTTTCGCCTTGAAGTGGTTATATAGGCTGTCCCACTTTTCATCTGCGTAACCGATACCGAATTTTTTCAGAATGGCATCATCCAGACCACGGTTTTTCATGTATGTATAGCCTGCATTCTTCTGTTCCGTAAATGCACGGTAAAAGAATCTGGCCGCTTCTTTATTTACCTCGTAATATTTTTCCCTGTCTTCACCGAAATTGTTTCGTTTAATAGTGATTCCATACTCATTACCCAGTTTCTCGATTGCTTCATTGAAATCAAGGTTATAATACTGCTGAGTAAATTTTATGGCATCCCCGGTTGCACCGCAGCCAAAACAGGTAAAAATCTGTTTCTGTTCAGAGACAACAAAAGAAGGTGTCTTTTCATTATGGAACGGGCAAACACCTTTATAATTGGCACCTGCTCGTTTCAGTGCCACGACCCGTCCAACCACATCCACGATGTTAATCTGGCTTTTCAGGTCATCGATTGTAGAGTTATTAAAAGACAAACCCATTTTTGTACTCCTATCTAAGATAATATACGACAAAAATGGGTTGTTTCATTTTTTTTATTTAAAATTTTTTATAAATTTATCAGAATATTTTATGTTCCCACCGTTTTGGTACGAAAAGTTCATGATAAATGCTCAGCGCAAACCGGTCTGTCATGCCTGCCACATAATCTTTGGAGGCTTCTGCAATTCCGTCTTCCCTGGCAATCCGCTGCATGTCTTCCGGCAGACGGTCCGGACGGTCAATAAAGTACTTATACAGAGAGCTGATGACAACTTCTACTTTGGCAAGGTCTTCTTCTCTCTTTACCAGATTACTCTTATACACGTTATCGAACATGAACTTTCTCAGGTGATTCAGTTCTGTACGGAAATCATCGCTCTGACAGATTGCATCCTTTCCTACGCTGTTACGGATAACATCGATAACCAGGCTGTTAATTCGCTCACGATGAGACTTGCCGAACAGTTCCAGGGATGATTTCGGAACATCGTCGATGGAAATAACGCCGCTTCGAACTGCGTCATCAATATCGTGATTGATATATGCAATCCGGTCGCTGATTTTCACAATCTGACCCTCCAGAGTAAAAGGCATGTAGCTTCCGCTGTGTCCAAGAATGCCGTCACGGACTTCTTCCGTCAGATTCATACCACGGCGTTTTGCTGTGGATTCAATTACATCCACAACACGCAGACTCTGCACATTATGCTCAAATCCAACGGGATGAATATCATTAAGAACTGACTCTCCGTTATGTCCAAAAGGCGTATGTCCCAGATCGTGGCCCAGTGCGATGGCTTCCGTCAGGTCTTCATTCAGGTTCAGACTTCGGGCAATGGTCCGTGCAATCTGAGATACTTCAATAGTATGTGTCAGACGAGTCCGGAAATGATCTCCTTCAGGCGCCAGGAAAACCTGGGTCTTATGCATGAGACGGCGGAATGCTTTGGAATGAATAATCCGGTCCCGGTCTCTCTGAAACTCCGTACGCATTTCACAAGGTTCTTCAGGATCACGGCGTCCCCGTGAATCTGCACTTTTTACTGCCTTTTCTGACAGAATCTCATATTCTCTTTTTTCCAGTTCTTCTCTCAGGAGCATTCGCAGCCCTCCTTTTCAGACCAGTTATTTCACGCCGGTGCTTCCAAAGCCTCCGGCTCCTCTTTCCGTTTCATTGATTTCTTCAGTCAGGCAGAAGTCAGCCTGTTCATATCGTGCCAGAATCATCTGTGCAATACGGTCACCATCCTGAATGGTATACGCTTCCTGTCCCAGGTTCACCAGAGGCACATTCCATTCACCGCGGTAGTCGCTGTCCACAGTACCGACACCGTTAATCATGGTGATACCATGTTTAATAGACAGACCGGAACGGGCACGAATCTGCGCTTCAATTCCAGTCGGCAGTTCTACAAACAGCCCGGTAGGAATCAGTCTCCGTTCCCCCGGCTGCAGTGTTACAGGTCCTTCCGGCAGCCAGGCACGAAGATCCGCACCTGCAGAACCTTCTGTTTCATAGGAAGGTACATGACCGCTTCTGCTGACAATTTTAATTTTCAGTTCCTTCATTAAACGTTAGCCCTCCATCATGCGTTTCAGATTGATACGCTTATTGGTAACTGCTACAGCAGAATAACTGTTTATATCACAAAGTGCCTTCTTTACTTCTTCAATATCATCCATGGTAACTGAATCCAGTCCAGCAAGCACTTCTTCCGGTGTAAACACACGGTCCAGCAGGGTCAGGTTCTTACCAATGGCGAACATACGGCTTGCCACATTTTCCTGACCGAAAATATAGTTGCTCTTCAGCTGTTCACGGGATGCAGACAGTTCCTCTTCTGTAATCCCCTGGCTTGCCAGAATCTCAAGTTCTTCACGGATGCCGCCGATGGCTGCATGGATTTTGTCGTGAGAAACACCCGCATAAATATTGAAATAACCGTCACTGCTGAAGCAGCTCAGCATGGAATACACACTGTACGCCAGACCCTTTTCCTCACGGATATTCTGGAACAGGCGGGAACTCATACTGCCACCCATCACGTTATTCAGAACGCTGTAGGAATAGTACTTCGGATCAATCAGAGAAATTGCTCTGGTTGCCAGACAAAGATGAGACTGCTGGATGTCTTTTACAATAACTTTATGCTTCTTTTCATACGGTGTATAGCCATTTTCGTGAGCCGGCTTGGATGCCTGCAGTTTTTCAAACTTATCTTCCAGATATGCACATACCTTGTCAGGGTCGATATTCCCTGCCACAGATACAACGATAGAGTCTCTGGTATACTGCTTCTCAAAATATCCGGTCAGTACGTTGCGGCTGATTCGGTTCAGGGTGGTCGGTGTACCGATGATGGAATTACCCAGAGGATTTCCCTTAAAGAGAATTTCGCTGACAGTATCATGTGCCAGATCATCCGGCTGGTCTTCAATCATCTTGATTTCTTCACAGATAACCTGACGTTCCTTATCCATTTCGGTTTTATCGAAGAGAGAATTGTTCAGCATATCCAGCAGTACCTCTGCACCCTTCTCAAAATTGTCCTTCAGAACCTTTACATAATAGCAGGTTGCTTCCTTGCCGGTAAAAGCATTCATCTGTCCGCCGATTTTATCTATATCAGCAGCGATTTCCCTTGCACTTCTTGTTTCTGTGCCCTTGAACATCATGTGCTCGATATAATGGGATACCCCTGCATATTTAGCGTCTTCATTCACTGCCCCGGTTTTCGTCCAGATACCGATAGCAGCAGACTGCACGTGAGGGATGATTTCCATAACCACTCTTACACCACAGTCCAGTTTACGGATTTCTATATTACTCATTTACATGTACTCCTTCATTTAATACTATGGTTTTATATTGTAACACACTTTGCTCAAAAATCATATACTATCAAAGAAAGAACTTTGGACTATTCATTGAAAATAGACCATTTAAGGAGGTATACCATATGAGCTGCTTTGGTGGAAGAGTATCCCCGGACCTCTATCACAACTGCTGCAACGCCAATGTTCTCTGTCAGTTTGACGGGGATCTCAGCAGCCTGAAGACAGAGCCGATTTATGTGCAGAAAGTCTTCGATGCTGTGGCGTTCCACCTTCAGGGAATGAAGAGTGTCAGCGGTCAGGTTTTCTCACCCTGCATTCCATGCGGACACAGAATAAAGCGTGTCATTGATATCCGCTGCAAGCGCAGCTTCAACCCGGATAATGTAGATGACCCGGATAATTTAAAACTTGATGTGAACACCACGATTTCCGGTGCCACATTCCTGAAAAACAGCACCGGAGATTACCTTACGGTGATCGGTGCTGACGGAAACTGTTCAGAAAAACTGCTCTATGCAGACACTTCCGGCTGTGATGACCAGTGTATGGGGACTCCGGTTTTCGGCACACAAAACATCTGTATTACAGGTAATGTCATCGTAGAACTGGATCTGCTGCTTTGTGACAGCTGCAATAACGAAAGTATCTTTACAGTATGCGCAGAAGTAAATGTGGCTGAGGCCCGCCAGCCTCTCGTACTTACCAATTTCTTTGAAATCTGTATGCCATCTTCTGTAGATACCGCCTTCCTTCCGCGGTTCACAGAATTCTGCAACTCCGCCTGTGAATCCAGGCTTGCTACGAATAATCATGGTCGTGATTTATGTGTAGACTCAGACGGCTGCGTAACAGCCAACCTGATTATCGCCATCTGTGTGACCTGCGAAAAGAAAATTGTTGTTCCTGTTCAGCTCTGTGTACTTTCCACAGGATATGTTCAGGCTCCTGTTCAGCAGAATGCAATCTGCCAGACCTTCCCATCCCTCTTCCCGAATCAGATCCGTCCGGAAGATACGCTTGAAAACTGCAGACCATCCTGTGAGGTTGAAAACAATACAGAATCTGACACCTGCAGCTGCCGTCCGAAACCGGACTGCTGCGATTCATGCAGAAATGAATGTGATGATGACTGCGATCCATGCGGGCATAACCGGCCTTCGGGAAGACCGCCGCGTCCGCAGCCCAGAAGATAAAAAAAGGAGCGTTTAAAACGCTCCTTTTTTAGGGTAATCAAAGTTTTTTAGGGTCTACCATTTTTAGGGTCTAATTTTAGGGTTGATTTTTAGGGTCAGAAATCAGTTTGGTTTCTGGCTCTTTTCATTTGTTTTCATCTTCTTTTTTAGGG
>JAZNKW010000051.1:0-31022 GCA_045578745.1 Anaerovoracaceae bacterium | reverse complement strand
CTCAGGCTTGATTCCTCTTTCCTTCATGATGTCGCCGAAATTGTTGATGGTGTTGTCTGTATTGATGAAGATCTCATCTCCGCCGAAGTTGCAGGTTCCGCAGTCGAGAGTAGCCATTTCAGGAGTAGGAACGATGTCAGTGGAAGCCAGTCTTTCCAGGTCAGTCATACCTACTGCACCACCGGTGGAAGGCTTAATGATTGCATCTGGGCAAACTTCTCTGATAGCGTCAACGCATTCCTGGAATCTTGCAGTATCCTGAGTAGGAGTACCGTCATCCCATCTAACGTGCAGGTGAATCAGAGCTGCACCAGCATCATAAGCAGACTTTGCTTCTCTTACGATTTCTTCTACGGTGTAAGGAACTGCAGGGTTCTGTTCCTTAGTTACTTCTGCGCCACAAATACATGCACTGATAATTAACTTGTCCATTGGTCTATTCTCCTCTTATTTCTAATAATAAATTTAACGATTTATCACAGGGATTTATACACGAAATCCCGTATGTTCCTATATTATACCACTAATGTTCACGATGTTCAAGTGTAACTCTTCTACCTTCTTCACGGAAAATTCGCGCCATTTCATTGGCAACCGCTACAGAACGGTGCTGACCTCCTGTACATCCGAATGCAATACGGAGACTGTACTTACCTTCCTTCACATAACATGGGATCAGACGTGCCAGCATGGTATGCAGGGACTCGATAAATTCCTTTGTTACGGCATGCTTCAGCACATACTGTGAAACTTTTTTATTGTTTCCGGTCAGATGCTTCAGGCTCGGAATATAGTATGGATTCGGAATGAAGCGAACATCCATGATAATATCTGCTTCCTGCGGAACACCCTTCTTAAATCCGAAGGACTGAATATGAATCAGGAAGGATTCTGTTTCGTGACCTTCATTAAACAGGCTGTCCAGCTGGGAATTGAATTCCGCAACCTTCAGGAAAGACGTGTCAATAATATATGTCGCACGGGAACGCAGACCATTGAGCATCTCACGTTCCTTGCTGATGATTTCCTTTGAGACAGGTTCCATGCTGAGCGGATGAACGCGGCGGTTTTCCTTATAGCGGCGTACCAGTGCCTCATCGGAAGCTTCAATATAAAGGATTTTGAAGTCGATAGCTTTATCGGATTCCAGCTGATTTACGATTTCATCGATGTCGCCCAGGAACTGTCCTCCTCGGATATCAATAACGAAGGCCGCCTTTTCAATCTTCCTGCTGCCGGACATGGTCAAATCGATGAAATTTTTAATCAGAGCAGGCGGCATATTATCGATACAGTAATAGTCCCTGTCCTCGAACCAGTCCGCTGCCTTGGTTTTGCCGGCTCCCGAAAGCCCGGTGATGATTACAACTTCCATAGAATCTCCTTAAATCTTTTCTATATTCACGATCCGTTCCGGCTCAAGCCCCGCCTCGAATGCACGGGCCAGACTTCCCAGATAAGCCCCCACCGCTTCCGGCACATGGGCATCACTTCCGATAATAAACTTTACATCGTATTTCATGGCCGCCTGAATCTCTTCGACGGTCAGGTGGGCATGCTTCATATTGATTTCCATAAGAGTCCCTGTATCTGCACAGGCTCTTGCAATATCTTCAATATCAAAAGGTCCCTTATCTCCAGGATGGGTCAGCACATGAATCTTATGATTATAAACCGCATCCAGAATCATGGCAGTGTTTCTTACCCTCAGATCTGAGGTTTCCCCGCGGAACCAGCCTAGATGTCCGCTGAGCCAGTTCTTCACCATGCCTGCTCCCGGGATTCCGTAATGATAGCCGGCCAGCACAATATCAAACTGCGCTTCTTCCTCTTCAGAAAGATCAATGTACGGTGCGCCATATTTCGTATTGGCCTCCACTCCCAGCAAAACATTCACATCCGGGTACACAGATGCCAGACGCTGAATCTCTGCCCGCATTTCCTGCACCTTTTTCATGGAAAGGCCGTAGGTCAGATGGCCCGGACCGTGATCGGTAATGGCAATCTCACGAAGACCACGTTCATGAGCAATCCGCACGTTATCCTCGATGGTGCCCTTTCCGTGAGAATAGACGGTATGAGTATGCCAGTCAAAGGTCATACGGTAACCTTCCGCCATCTCCCGCCACTTCTTATCCAATAATCCTTACCTCCGGTTCCAGCTTGACGCCGAATTTATCATATACTGTATTCTGTACCAGGGTCATCAGATCCAGAATGTCTGTCGCTGTGGCATCACCGGTGTTGATTACAAATCCGCTGTGCAGAACGGACACCTGTGCACCGCCCACGGATACCCCCTTCAGGCCTGCGTCTTCAATCAGTTTGCCCGCAAAATATCCTTCCGGACGCTTGAATGTGCTTCCGGCACTCGGATACTGCACCGGCTGTTTGGAATTTCTCTTTTCCAGCAGTTCACGCATTTTAGCCTGAATTTCCTCAGGATTTCCGGGTGTCAGCTGCAGCTTGGCAGCAACCGCAATATAACCGTTGTCTTCCAGCACACTGTGACGGTAGGACAGCTGCAGTTCTTCTGCAGTAAATTCGCGAATTTCACTGCCATCTCTTGAAACTGCCGTTGCAGAAACCAGAATGTCCTTCAGTTCTCCTCCGTAGGCGCCGGCATTCATGAATACGGCACCTCCCAGAGATCCCGGAATACCGCTGGCAAACTCAAAACCGGAGAGAGACTCACGAAGCAGATATTTTGCCAGGACGGACATGAGAACCGAGGCACCGGCTGTTACCAGACCGCCGCCCAGATGTTCACAGGCAGAGAAGCCTTCGCCCAGCTTGATTACCACACCGTCATATCCGCTGTCTTTAAACAGGGTGTTGGAACCGTTTCCAAGCAGCATGGACGGTACACCGGCTTCAGCTACATCAGCCAGAACCTGCTGCAGCTGAGGAACAGAATCCACCATAACGAGGGCCGCAGCATTTCCTCCGGCCTTAAATGAAGTATATGCTTTCATTGGGGCATCAGAGATGACCGCAATATTATTCTCCTTCCACTGGCTCACAAGAGCCTGGATTGCATCTTTCTTTTCCAAAGATATCCTCCTTATCAATTTCATATTTGGTAAATTCTTCGTAAATCGCCGTATCGGTCTCCAGCCCCTTCTTCTTCAGACGGCCGTTGACAAAACGAGTTACGTAAGTATAGAACACAGCAAATATCGGTACACCCACTACCATGCCCACGAATCCGAAGAGTCCGCCGGACACGATGATGGAGAACAGAACCCAGAAGCTTGCCAGACCGGTAGAGTCGCCCAGAATCTTCGGGCCGATAATATTTCCGTCCAGCTGCTGCAGTATCAGTACCCAGACAGCAAACTTAATGGCTTCAATCGGATCTACAATCAGAATCAGGAAAATAGACGGAATCGCCCCAATGAACGGTCCGAAGAACGGAATGATGTTGGTGATTCCCACGATTACACTGATCAGAGTCGGCATCGGCATCTTCAGCAGACTCATTACGATGAAGCAGAGAACACCAATGATGATGGAGTCGATGATTTTACCGTTGATAAATCCGCCGAAGGTCTTATTGGTAATATTTCCAAGCTCAAAGATGGACTCAGCACGTTCCTTCTTAAACAGAGCCAGAATCATCTTCTTAGCCTGTGCCTGGAACATTTCCTTGCTGTTAAGTACATATACACAGACAATCAGTGCCACAAAAATATCGAAAACAACATTTACTGTACCGATAATCCCAATAGCGGCTCCGCTGATTACGGCATCGATGGCAGGCTGCAGGATACTCTGGAACCAGTCATTGGCACGGTCGGTAATCATCTGCAGATTATCCTGGAAGATTGCCACCAGCTGCGGATTTTCTTCCACATGGACTACAAACCAGTCACTGATACCATTTATGGTTTCCGGCATATTCTGAACCAGAGTCATAATACTTGTAATCAGATCAGGAATTACCAGCAGACAGAAACCGCCTACAGCTCCGATAAGTGTAAGCACTGCCACAACAGAGGCCGCCAGACGGGCCAGCTTATATGCCCGTGTTTTATTCATCATGCATTCATCCAGAAGCGGATAGAAGTTTCTCACCACTCCGTTGTAAACCGGACAGATCAGATATGCCAGCACAAAACCAATATAGAACGGCATGAGAATATCATTCATTGCTCCGATACCGCCCCGCAGGCTGTCCGTATTATGTATAGCGAACCAGACTGCAATTAATGCAAGTCCTACACAGAAAAGCATAACACCTTCCCGGATTAATTTATCTTTAATTTTCTTCATAAAAATCCCCCAGTTTCATGAGTCTATTTCATCATATCCTAAATTTCATGGCCGGTCAACTGCATCATAAAATCCATACGGGTAAGAACGGCTTCTCCCAGCACTTGCGCCATTTCCCGGCAGTCCCGGGTTCTGGCATAACGAAGGAACAGATCCGTATATGCTTCCTCTGACAAATTCAGTGCCGCCAGAGGATAACCTGCTTCCGCAGTCACATAATACAGCGATGCCAGTGCCAGCAGTTCATTACGGTCTGAAAAAGGGTAAATTTCCAGAATGCGGTTATGTATTGCCGCAGCCTTTTCCAGAGGATTCTCCCCTTCTGTCTTTCTCGCAGCGAAATGCAGCAATTCGTTGACAGCCTCCGTTACATCACTTCCGTTTATCTGGCTGTATGTCCCGTACTTTTCCATCAGAATACCGCCCCTTCGGAATTCTTCGCGTCCTCCGCCGGACAGAATGGCATGCATATCCCGCAGAATCTGACCGCTGAGTGATGCTCCCATATCTGTCAGCCTGTAGATGTATTCACGCAGCTGCTGCACCCGGTCCACCAGAAGACATTCTTCTACCGCTGCATGAAGCACAAAGCCCCCCTGCAGCATGGTATCGATTTCATCTTCCGTCAGGCGGCTTCCCGAAAGACGCAGAAACATATGAATCCACTCCCTGTGCTCAAGAGCCTCCAGACGGTCCTTTACATCCTGATGGAACGGGCTGCGGTTTCTTAATATTACCATTTTCTTTCGGATTTCTCTCAGCATAAAAATACCCCGCTGCTTCTTAAGAATTATTCCTCAGTTACATTCATTTTATCATACCTTTCTGTTTTTTTCTATGGTATACTTACATATAGCAAGGAGGAAATTCTAAAATGCGTATACTTGTTTTAAGCGATACCCACGGTGACAACAGCCGGGCGTATCAGGTTTTCGATAAATTAAAGAAAGAGACTCCGGTAGACCTGATTATCCACTGCGGCGACTATTATAAGGATGCTATCCAGATGAGCGAGCGTACCGGTGTTCCGACCGTATGGGTAAAGGGGAACACAGATGGTTCCTTCAGCGAAGATGATTACACCATCGTGGAAACCCCTTACGGCAATCTGCTGGTAACCCATGGCCATATGGAAAACGTGGACTTCAGCCAGCAGAATCTGTACTACAAGGCTCAGGAAAAAGACTGTGTAGGAGCCCTCTTCGGTCACACCCACCGTTCAGCCTTCACCGAAGTGGGCGGCGTATATCTGATGAATCCGGGCAGCCTGACCAAGCCTCGTGACGGTTCCGGCGGAACCTTCGGTATCATTATTTCCGAGCCGGATTACTTCGTCGGCCACATTCACCGCTATGAAGATTTCATGGCAAAATCTCCGGACTCCAAAGGTCCCGGCTCCGGCGGCAGCAAACCGAAGGTGCAGGGCGGATATCTGCGCAGCCTGCTGAACTACAGCGACCGCTTCTAATTACAGCAAACACAGGAGGAAAACCCTATGGATATTAAGAAACTCATGACCCTTCACCCTGAAATCGGCAGAATGGCTGACTATGAAGAAGTATGGTGGACCAATCCGGACTGCGGCACACCGCGGAAACTGGATTTTGGTATGGACGATATAAAAGATGCAGAAGCAAGACTTGCACGTTTTGCACCGTACATTCAGGAAGCTTTTCCGGAAACAGAAGTCACCAGCGGCATCATCGAATCCCCTCTGAAGGAAGTTCCGGAAATGAAAAAGGTTCTGGCTGATATGTGCGGAGCCTTCAGCGGCCGCCTCTTCCTGAAGTGCGACAGCCATCTGGCGGTTTCCGGTTCCATCAAAGCCCGCGGCGGAATTTACGAAGTGCTGAAGTTTGCCGAAAAAGTGGCAATGGAAGCCGGAATGCTGCAGCTTACAGACGATTACAGCAAGCTGACCGGTCCGGAATACCGTGAACTTTTCAGCCGTTATTCCGTAGCAGTAGGCTCCACAGGCAACCTGGGCCTTTCCATCGGTATTATCAGTGCAAAACTGGGCTTTAAGGTAACCGTGCATATGTCTGCAGATGCCCGCCAGTGGAAGAAGGATCTGCTCCGTTCCAAGGGTGTTACCGTAGTTGAATATCCGGATGACTATCAGAAGGCAGTAGCGGAAGGCAGAAAGGAAGCCGAAGGCGACCCATACTGTCACTTTGTGGATGACGAAGCTTCTGTGGACCTCTTCATGGGATACTCTGTGGCAGCACGCAGAATCGGCGCGCAGTTTGAAGCAGCCGGTATTACTGCGGATGAAAATCACCCGCTCTTTGTATATATTCCATGCGGCGTAGGCGGTGCACCGGGCGGTGTGGCCTTCGGTCTGAAAGAGGTATATGGAGATCATGTATATATCCTGTTTGCGGAACCGACTCATGCACCTTGTATGACCCTGAGCATGATTACCGGCCTGAAGAATGAGATTGCAGTTTCCGATATCGGTCTGGACGGAAAAACCGATGCAGACGGACTTGCAGTAGGCCGTTCCTCTGTACTGGTAAGCGACGTAATGAAGACTCTTCTTTCCGGCTGCTATACCATCCAGGATGAAAAGCTGTATCCGTTCCTGGCTGCTCTGGCAGACAGTGAAAACATCTTCATCGAACCATCCTCCTGCGCAAGCTTCACAGGACCATCCCTGGTGGAAGCAGATGCGGCATGGAGAGAAAGCCGCAGCCTCACCGCTGAAAAGATGGCAAATGCCACCCATATCCTATGGGCAACCGGCGGCAGCATGGTACCGGAAGAAGAAATGAAACATTATTACGAAAAAGGAAAATAAGAGAGAAGCACCCTATGCATAAAATTCCAACAGAACTGATTCCCCGGGCCGCCAGCTTCTTTAAAGTAGTCGGCGACGAAACCCGGATGAAGATACTTTGCGAGCTGGCAGTCCGTGAACTCTGCGTAAACGATATCGCAGAGGCCGTAGAAATGACCAAGTCGGCGGTTTCTCACCAGCTCCGCATGCTGAAAGACGAAGGCCTGGTAAAGGCCCGCCGGGACGGAAAAAACATTTTCTACTCTCTGGACGACCAGCATGTGGTGGATCTTCTGGACATTGCCTTTACCCATATCAAACACAAAACTGACGAAACAGGAGACTGCTGCCAATGCTTGTAATTATTGAAAAAATCATATCTATATTCCTGATTACTGCGGTTGGCTTCGCAGCTAACCGAAAGGGTATTCTTCCGGATCAGTCCAATAAATACCTGGTGGACATGCTGATGATGATTACCACACCATGTATGGTTCTGGCCTCCATCACATCCACCGAGCTGACTGATGATACCATTATCCTTACCCTTCAGATGATTCTCTGTGCGGTCCTGTGGTTTGCCGCCAGCACCCTGCTGTCCTGGCTCTTCTGCATCAAAATCCTGAAGATGAAGGATCATGCAGATGTTGGCGTTTACATGGCCGGCATTACTACCATAAACAACGGCTTTATGGGCTTCCCAATCACCAAGGCGCTCTTTGGGGATGATGTACTCTTCTTCATGGTACTCTTCCAGATGATTCTGACCATCTACCTCTACTCCGGATGTATCATCCAGGTGAACTACGGAAGCAAAGGCCGTATCGATCTTCGCTCCGTCATGAAGCATCTGGCTAACCCTTGTACCATCTCTGCGTTCCTTGGAATTGCCATGCTGCTTCTTGGAATCCACCTGCCGGATGTGCTTTTCGAAACAGTCAATACCATCGGCAGTGCTACCGTTCCGATTTCCATGCTGGTTGTGGGGATTCAGCTGGGTTCCAGCCGCGTTTCCACTGTAATCCGTGACCGCAGCCTGGTTATCACTTCCGTAGTAAAAATGATTCTCTGGCCGGTACTCACATTCCTTGCGGTAAACTGGCTGCCTCTGACGATAAACATGAAGATTGCTCTGATTTTCGGAGCCGCCTTCCCGACAGCAGTTGCCGTGGTTGCTATCAGCAGCATGGAAAACCGCAATGCAGTAAAGGCTGCAGAAATCATTGCATTTACCACGCTCCTGTCCATCATTACTCTGCCGGCCAGCGCCCTGCTGCTGATGAGTTACTACGGACTGGTGTAAAACTTATAAAGTACGAAAAAAGAGCGGTTCACACGAACCGCTCTTTTAGTATGTTCTGTCTATTTTTCCTTTACCCTCATTGCACGGAAGGAATTGATGATGGCCAGTACAGATACCCCCACATCGGCGAAAACTGCCATCCACATGTTGGCATAGCCCACGGCACTGAGTGCCAGCACCAGCAGCTTGATTCCCAGCGCAAATATGATGTTCTGCCGCACGATTCTCATGGTCTTCCGGGAGATTTCCATAATTAATGGGATTTTGGACGGTTCATCATTCATGATGACAATATCCGCAGCCTCGATGGCTGCATCAGAGCCCAGTCCACCCATGGCAATCCCCACATCAGCTCTGGCCAGCACCGGTGCATCGTTAATACCATCGCCCACGAAGACCAGCCGACCCCTGTGTTTCGCACCGGACTCCCTGCCGTTTTCCAGTCCGGCAAGCAGTTCTTCCACCTTTTCCACCTTGTCACCCGGCAAGAGCTGGCTGTCAACCCTGTCAATTCCCAGCTTCTGTGCCACAGCATGCGCGGCTTCTCTGCTGTCACCGGTCAGCATAACAGTCTGCACCCCATGTGCTTTCAGTCCTGTCACAGCCTCTTCTGCATCCGGCTTCAGCTGATCTGCGATTAAAATATATCCTGCATAACTTCCATCCACGGCCACATGCACTACCGTACCCGCAGGAGCCGCTTCTCCAGAGAATGGTTCGATACCTTCTTCCGCCATCAGTTTAAGGTTTCCTGCTGCAATACGGCAGGCTCTGCCATCCAATTCAGCCATGGCAGCTATACCAAATCCGGCCTTTTCATTTACATCGTCAATAGACGATACTGTATCCAGCAAGCCTCTTTCCTCTGCTGCCCTCTTCAGAGACTGGGCGATCGGATGACCGGAATGCATTTCTGCTGCAGCTGCTGCCTTCAGCAGAAAATCTTCACTTACGCTGACAGGATGCAGCTTCTCCACGTGGAATACACCACGGGTCAGAGTACCGGTTTTGTCCAGCACGGCAATCTTTGCCTGGGCCATCAGCTCCAGATAAGAGCTTCCCTTTACCAGAATCCCTGCACGGGAGGCCCCGCCGATACCCCCGAAAAAGCTGAGAGGAACGGATATTACCAGAGCACATGGGCAGGACACAACCAGGAAATTCAGCGCGCGGTACAGCCAGTCACTGAACACAGCTCCCTCAATCAGAAGAGGAGGAACCACTGCCAGTATCAGTGCCGCCACCACCACAACCGGTGTATATACCGCTGCAAAGCGGGTAATGAAGTTTTCCGTCCGTGCCTTTTTCATGGTGGCGTTTTCCACCAGGTCTAGGATTTTGCTTACGGTGGATTCACCGAACGGTTTCGTTACACGGACACGCAGAACCCCACTCAGATTAATACAGCCGCTGAGAATCTCACTTCCGGCTTCCACATCACGCGGTACGGACTCCCCTGTAAGTGCTGCCGTATCCACCAGAGATATACCGTCTTCCACGATCCCGTCCAGAGGAATTTTTTCTCCCGGACGCACAAGAATCAGGCTGCCAACCGATATTTCTTCCGGGCTGACTTCCCGAACCAGTTCTCCATCCGGTCCCATCTCCAGCAGGTTTGCAGAATCCGGGCGTATATTCATCAGATTGGTAATAGACTTTCTGGACTTGCCCACTGCAAAATCTTCAAAGCATTCTCCCACCTGATAGAAAAGCATCACAGCCACAGCCTCGGGATATTCGCCAATGCAGAAGGCCCCGATGGAAGCCACAGCCATGAGGAAGTTTTCATCAAAAACGCTGCCCCGCAGAATGTTCCGTACCGCTTTCCGCAGCACTTTATATCCCGCCATCAGGTAAGCAGCCAGAAAGACCGCCAGTACAACCAGCTCCGGTACATCCGCTGCAAAGCCGCGAAGCAGGCAGGCCGCAGCAAATACCGCTCCCGCTGCAGCAAGCCGTTTGATACGTCTTTTCATCTTTAGATTTCCTTCATTTCCACATCCGGTTCCACCTTGTGAACTGTTTTTTCAATCTTCTTCAGCAGTTCCTTTGATGGTTCTTCCGCAGTTTCAATTACCAGCTTGCTGGTAAGAAAGCTGATGGTTGCATTGTCGATGCCATCCAGCTTGTTAATACCTGTTTCAATTTTCGCTGCACAGTTGGCGCAGCACAGTCCTTCCAGTAAAAATGTCTTCTTCATAATTATTCCTCCATATAACAGACGATTGAACATCCGCTCAACTATATTTACCCACATTATAGTTGAACAAACATTCAATCGTCAAGTATTTTTTATGTATTGTGCATCCTATTCTGCCAGATTTACAAATTCTGCAGCCATGCGGCCCACATTATGGTTGGAGCCCATCACCCAGAGGATATCGTCCTTCAGCAGACGCAGGTCAGGATCCGGCATAATCAGGGGCAGTCCATCTTTCTGTACCCCAAGAATCAACACATCCCACTTATCACGCAGACCGCTCTGGCGGATGGTTTTGCCGGCAAAATCTTCATCGCCGTAAATCTTGATAACACAGACAGACAGTGCGTTGTCCTCATCCGGATAGTCTTTTGCCATGAACTCTTTCAGAGTACGAAGCGGCTTCGTCTGGCTGAGACGGGTCAAAGCATAGAAATTCATCAGTGCTTTTTCCTCCCCTACCACAAAGACTTTGTCGCCGGCAGAGATGGTCATCTGGCTGTCCGGCAGGATTGTCTGCACATGTTTCTCACCGTGACGGATTTTTACGATATATACGTTATACCGCTGGCCCCAGCGGAGATCCTTCATGGAAACTCCCAGATAGTCCGCATCTTCCGGTGCGATAAAGCTCATTAGATGGAGTGTTTCGTCCAGCCAGGTCTGATGGCGGCCGGCACGTTCTTCCTGGGCGATAATACGTTCATTGAAATTGCGAAGGAAACGGGTTTCCATATGCAGATAAGCAGTTGCCATAAAGCCGGTCTTCGAAAAGGCGACGAGAACCGCCACAATCACCAGTGCCAGCAGCGCCATATGTACTTCGAAGAAGACCCACAGCGGAATCATGGCGATTACCGTGATTACCATCAGTTTCAGCCCGTTAAGTACAATCAGCGGCAGATGGAAGGAGTTCTGCTTCAGCCAGAGAGCCGTAAACAGATTGTTATGCAGAGCCAGCATTGGGCGGACGAAAAGTGCCATGCCCAGATAGATGACCAGGCAGGTAATGATTTTGGCAGGTATCTCCGGTAAGCTTGCTGCCAGCGCCGGTGCCAGGCCCTGCATACAAGCGATTACAATTACCAGCATCAGACCGCCGTATACCACCAGACGGGTGAAGTACAGCTTAATGTAGTCGTACCAGTCAGTATCTTTTTCTTCATCCTGCTGCTCCGGTGATGTATACCGGTCCAGCTTGTTCTTCATTTTCTCGGACATTCTGGATTCCAGCAGCTTCACCATGAATGGAGAAGATTTAATGCAGTACGGTGTGGTCAGAGTAGTTACCACGGATACAGCTACCACAATCGGATAGAGGAAATCACTGGTCACCCCTAGGCTCATACCCAGGGATGCAATGATGAAAGCGAATTCCCCGATCTGAGCCAGAGAAAGACCGCTGGAAACGGAATTTTCCAGGTCCTGGCCGCCCAGCAGCATGCCCAGTGCAGAGAAGAAGGTCTTACCTACGATAGTTACCACACTGAGGAGCAGAATTGGTACCACATATTTTACCAGCATAGCCGGGTCTACCATCATACCTACAGACAGGAAGAACACAGCTCCGAAAACGTCCTTCAGCGGTTTGGTCAGATGCTCCACACGTTCTACATGACTGGTTCCGGCCAGCAGAGATCCCGCAAGGAATGCACCCAGTGCAGTGGAGAAGCCAAGCCAGTTGGCCAGCAGCACCATGAGGAAGCAGACACCGATAGAAACCACGGTGAGCATTTCATCGTTCATGTACTGGATGGTCCGGTTCATGAAGGTTGGAATCAGGTAAATACCCAGAATCAGCCAGATAATCAGATAGAGCACCATCAGTGCAAGGGTTCCTACCACTTCACCGCCGGATACATTCTGACTCACAGAAAGCGTCGACAGAATAATCATCATGAAAATACCCACGATGTCTTCCACAATCAGGGTACCGAAAACCATTTCCGTGTATTTCTTCCCCTTCAGGTTCAGTTCGTCGAATACTTTGATGATGACTGTGGTGGAACTCATGGAAAGCATACCGCCCAGCACGATGCTGTCCATGGTGTTAAAGCCCAGCAGCTGGCCTGCACCAAAGCCCACAGTCAGCATACCGATGACTTCGATGATGGCCGTAACGATGGCAGTACTTCCTACCTGTGCCAGCTTGTGGAGATTGAACTCCAGTCCCAGATGGAACATAAGGAAGATGATACCAATTTCACTCCAAGTGTGGATTGCCTCGGTATCCGCCACCGTCATGAACAGCGGGAAGTATGGGCTCATCAGAAAGCCCGCCAGAATATAGCCCAGAATCAGGGGCTGTTTGATTTTTTTGAAAAGAATTGTGATGATGCCGGCAGTCAGCATCATATAGGTCAGGTCCGTAATTAATACAGGTATGTGCATTCGAAATCTCCCTTCTTTTATCAGTCGGCAAGGTTTACAAACTGCGCAGCCATCTGGCCCACATTGTCAACAGAGCCCATGACCCAGAGAATATCGTCTTTTGCCAGAAGTGTCTCTGAATCAGGCATAATAATCGGGTATCCACCCTTCTGCAGTCCCAGAATCAGGCAGTCCCACTTTTCGCGGATGCTGCTGTTTCGGATGGATTTTCCTGCAAAATCTTCATCGCCGTAAATTTTGATGGCGCAGACGGACAGGGAATTTTCCCGGTCCGGATAGTCGATGGACATGAATTTTTTCAAAGTACGAAGAGGTTTGGTCTGAATCAGGCTGGCCAGTGCATAGAAGTTCTGCAGTGCTTTTTCTTCCCCCGCCACATAGACCTTGTCTCCGGCGTGAATTTCCATGTTGCTGTCCGGCAGAATCGTCTGTGACCGGTCTTCACCATGACGGATTTTAACAATATATACGTTATATTTATAGCCCCAGTGGAGGTCAGCAAGCTTCGTATTCAGATACTCAGCGCCTTCCGGTGCCACAAAGGACATCATATGCAGTTTTTCATCCAGCCAGGTCTGATGGTGGCCGGCTCTTTCTTCCTGTGCGATGATTCTTTCATTGAAGTTACGCAGGAACCGAGCTTCCATCTGCAGATATACCGTAGCCATGAAGCCTTTTTTGGACAGCACAATCAATGCAAAGGTAACCAGGAAGGCCAGCCAGATTGGATGAACAGCAAACAATGTCCACAGCGGAATCATGGCAATCACAGTGATTACCACCAGCTTCATGCTGTTCAGTACAATCAGCGGAAGATGGAAGGAATTCTGCTTCAGCCACAGTGATGTAAACAGATTATTATGCATGTTCAGATATGGCCGTACGAACAGTGCCATCACGGAATAAATGAAGACACATGTCACAATACGGCTCGGCATATCAGGGAAATGTTCTTCCAGCAGCGGATCAAGCAAAGTCACCCCTGCAATGGCAGTTACCAGCATGAGTCCCCCGTAAACAAGCAGACGGAAGAAGTAGAGCTTGATATAGTCGTACCATTCGTTGTCCTGCTCTTCATCCTGCTGTTCCGGAGATGTGTACCGGCTCAGCTTATTCTTAATTTTATCGGAAAGACGGGATTCCACAAAACGTACCATCCACGGTGCAGCCTTGATGCAGTACGGTGTAGTGAACGTGGTAATAACAGAAACCGCAACTACAATCGGATAAAGATAGTCACTGGTTACCCCCAGGTTCATACCCAGGGATGCGATGATGAATGCAAACTCCCCGATCTGAGCCAAAGCCAGACCGCCGGAAATGGAATTTTCAATATTTTGCCCGGAAAGCAGGAGACCAAGGCCGTTGAATACCACCTTTCCCACAAGGGTCACTGCGATAATCACCAGAATCGGAACAGCATAGTTTGCAATCATAGCCGGGTCTACCATCATACCTACAGAAATGAAGAAGACGGCCCCGAACATGTCCTTTACCCCCATGGTCAGTTCTTCTACACGTTCTACGTGAATGGTACCTGCCAGCAGAGATCCTGCCAGGAAAGCACCCAGCGCTGTAGAAAAGCCCAACTGGTCTGCCAGAAGCACCATACCGAAACAGATACCGATGGAAACCACCAGCACCATTTCATTGTTCATATACTGGATGTTCCGGTTCATAAAGGTTGGAATCAAGTAGATACCCAGAATGAGCCAGATCACCAGGTAGAGCAGCATCAATGCCAGATGGGCTGCCACTTCCCCGCCGGATACGTTCTTGCTGACGGAGATGGTGGACAGAATTACCATCATGAAAATCCCCAGGATATCCTGAATTACCAGAGTGCCGAATACCGCCTCCGAATACTTTTTCTTTTTCAGATTCAGTTCATCGAAGACTTTGATGATAACCATGGTGGAGCTCATACAGAGCATGCCACCCAGCACGATGCTGTCCATCATGCTGAAGCCAAGCAGCTGGCCGGCTCCAAAGCCCATACCCAGCATGCCGATAACCTGTATAATGGTGGTTACGATGGCCGTACTTCCCACCTCGGCAAGCTTATGCAGATTAAACTCAAGTCCCAGGTGGAACATCAGAAAGATAATCCCGATTTCACTCCAGGTATGGATGGCCTCTGTATCTTCCACCGTCATGAACAGCGGGAAATACGGGCTCATGAGAAAGCCCGCCAGAATATAGCCCAGAATCAGGGGCTGCTTTATTTTTTTGAATACAATTGTAATAATGCCGGCAGTCAGCATCATAACCGCCAGATCTGAAATCAATGCAGGGATATGCAACTGCATTCTCCTTTCCTTCTTTTATTAAAAATGCCGTACCGTCCCGTCACTTCCCCGGGGCAATACGGCAGCATGCTTGCTGTCAACAACAGCGGATTGTTTTAGATTTTTTCCATTGCGTCGAATTCAGCACGGATTGCTTCCATGTGTGCAGGGTTGGACAGCAGCTGAGCTGCAGTCAGTGCAAAGCCCTTCACATAGGACAGGCAGTGATCCATTGCCTGCTGGCTGCAGGTCATTTCCGTAAATTCGATGGTGTGCGGTGCGTAGTGCTGGCCATCTTCTCTTGGTCCCATGCCCGCTGCAAGCTGAATGGTAGGGCATTCATAGCTTACATCACCTGCATCAGAGGAACCGCCGATGGTCAGCAGGCCATAGCGTTCCAGCTTTTCACCGAACTTTTCCACCATCTGGCAGGAAAGCTCGTTCAGGTACATGTTTGTGCACATATCCTTAAAGTCTTCTTCTACCTTGCTGATCTTACAGGTACATCCGGTACCGATTGCAGCACCTTCTGCGCATGCAGAAATCTTCTTGAAGAGTTCTTCTACATAAGTAACCTTATGTGCACGGATGTAGAATAATGCACAGGTGTATTCCGGAATTACATTTGCTGCAGAACCGCCGTGGGTAATAACACCGTGGATTCTTGCATCGTCCTTAGTCTGCTGACGCAGTGCATTCACCAGATTGTAGAAGTTAATCATGGCATCCAGTGCATTAACCCCTTCTTCAGGAGCGCCGGCTGCATGTGCAGTCTTACCGAAGAATTCAAACTGTCTTGCGTACATTGCGGAGGTATTCATGGAGCTGCCGCCTTCTTCAAACGGATGCGCCATCATAGCAACATCATATTCCTTAAAAGCACCCAGGCGTGCCATCGTCGCCTTGGCACCTTCTGTTTCTTCTGCAGGAGTACCGATTACATGAACTTCACCGCCCAGCTCGTCCACGATGGACTTGATAGCAATACCAGAGCCGGTACCGATCATGGCAATCAGATTATGGCCGCATGCATGTCCGATATCAGGCAGTGCATCATATTCTGCCAGCATGGCAATCTTCAGACCAGGTTTGCCGCTCTTATATACTGCACGGTAAGAAGTCGGAATTCCCAGGAACTGTTCTTCCACTTCAAAACCATACTTGCGCATCAGTTCAGCCTGCCACTGGCATGCCTTGAATTCCTGCTTACCCAGTTCCGGATTTGCATGAATATCCAGGGCCAGCTTCTTCAGATCTTCTGCAGCTTCTGCCACAACGGTTTCAATCTGTTCGATAAACTGATCTGTATTTACATCTGTATTGATAATAGGTTCTACATATTTTGCCATTGCTTTAACCTCCGTTAAATAAGTATCTTTCTTACAGTATACATTCTGGCGGTGGTTTTGTCATGTGATTATTTCGTGAGGATGTCGCAAAATCTTTCTTTTCGGCGTCTATTGTCAGATTCTGCGTTTCCTGTTAGTATTATATTACTATAGATTTTGTTCTGTTCTATGTTAAAATAACGTTAAAATACAAGAATAAAACAGGAGGACGACATGTGTGACACTCTGGGAATGATAAAAAATAACCGGGCATATTTTGCCAAGAACAGCGACAGAAGTCCAAACGAAATTCAGGTGCTGGAATACCATCCGCCCCGGACCGGACTGTCCGGCCAGGTGAAGGTAACCTACATGAGCCTGCCTCAGGTATCTGAAACCCACGGAGTGCTCCTGTCCCGCCCTGCATGGATGTGGGGTGCCGAGATGGGCGTCAACGACTGCGGCCTGTGTATCGGCAATGAAGCAGTCTTTACTCTCGGAAAATACGGCAAAACCGGCCTCACCGGCATGGACATGGTCCGTCTGGCACTGGAGCGCTGCTCTTCTGCATCGGAAGCCCGTGACCTGCTGATTTCCCTGCTGGAAGAATACGGTCAGGGCGGAAACTGCGGCTTTGAC
The DNA here is from genome assembly GCA_045578745.1 of Anaerovoracaceae bacterium. Classification (GTDB taxonomy): domain Bacteria; phylum Bacillota; class Clostridia; order Peptostreptococcales; family Anaerovoracaceae; genus RGIG7179. Next base: position 13,819 of record JAZNKW010000051.1, on the reverse strand, counting down.
CATGATTTTTATTACGATAACGCCTTCCTGATTATGGACCGGAAGGAGCTTTTCGTGCTGGAAACAGCAGGAAAGGAATGGGTCTGGAAAGCTTACGATAAAGCCAGCATCAGCAACCGCCTCTCCATCGGCACCGAAGGCGATGCTTACTCTGCCGGCCGGGCCTACGATTTCTTTAAAAAGCACCGAGAGCCGGTCTATACCACTTTCTCCGGTTCTGCCCACCGCCGCAGTCAGACACAGTGCAGCCTGCAGACGGCAGAAACCACAGCCGATTTCATGAAAGCACTGCAGACCCACGATGAAGGTGTAACCAACCCGTTCGCAGCAGGAAGCGTATCCAGTGCCTGCATGCACTACGGCGGCATGGTCGGCGACCACACCACCGCAAGCATGGTGGCAGATCTGAACAGTCCGGATCCTGCAGGCGGCAAGCGTATGCTGATCTGGGCCACCGGCACCAGCTGCCCTTGCGTGTCCCTCTTCAAACCATGGATCTTCGGAACCACACCATCCGCACCGGTATATGCACCATCGGAAACAGAACCAACAGGTTCTGCAGAAGCCCGCAGTTACTGGCTCCAGGCGGAAACCTTCCGCCGCAGCCTCCTTGGCAAAGCACTTCCGCCGCAGTTCTACACAGAACTTGCCCAGATACAGCAGGCCTGGCTCATCGAAGCGCGCCGCACCAGCAATGAAGACTTCCCTGCATTTTCCGCATGGTGCCTCTCCCAGGAGAAAGCCTTTTACGAAAAATGGTCTGCAGCTGGCATTCCATCAGCCCCATCCGTTTCCCGCAGCTTCCTGAAACGCTGGGAAAAGAAAAATGCTGCGCTGGAGAAAAAATAAAAGTCCGCACAGCAGCCACTGTCCGGTGAAATAATTTGATAATTTCTAAAAAAACCTTTGACAACTGCACCTGTTTCCAGTATAATATATAAATGTTGAAGCGATATCGCTGAGACATTTGGGTGCATGCGCTATTAGCTCAATCGGATAGAGTAGCGCACTACGAATGCGAAGGTTAGGGGTTCGAGTCCCTTATGGCGCACCAAATAAAAAAGACAGGTTTCGTACCTGTCTTTTTTATTTTTTGTCTTAAGGGCGAGAACCCGACGAGCGCGACTGTGAAACGAGACAGTCCAGTGGACTGTCGAGTAAGGAGCGGCTCAAGCCGACTGAAAAAGGAGGCGCAGAGCGGCGGACCTGCCCCGCAGGGCCGCGGAGTCCCTTATGGCGCACCAACGAAAAAAGAGATGGATTCATATCCATCTCTTTTTCGTTTTTTGTAAGTATATAAAAAGGACAGCTCCCGCTGCCCTTTCTTATCCCCTATATCTCCGTTCTTCTTCAATCCACTCTGCTACCTTAAGGTGCTTCATTACTTCTGCCGTTGCCAGCGCGTCGTGGAGAGCATCGTGGGCCTGCGCACCGGTAATGTTCAGCATATAACAGGCATAATCCAGTGAAAATCTCCGGTCCTCCTGTGTAATCTGATCATCGAACATGAGCTGCGCATCGAACCACTCGGGAATCCAGTCATAATCCATATCGTGAAGAATACAGTTGTCCTCCAGCATATCAATATCCGATTCGCCCCAGGAAAACAGGACTGAATCCTCACCGCACCAGGCTGCAAATTTTGCCGCGGCGTTGGCAAATGATACCCCTGATTCCAGATCTTTATCTGTGATGGAAGTCAGTTCCTGAATTTCCCTCTTCATCTTCGTGTAAATATGCGGACGAATGATGATATCAAACTTGTCAACCATCTCCAGGTTTTCATTAAGCTTTACCGCACCAATCTGAATGATTTCGCCATACAGTGCAAAATCTTCCGTTCTGTACACTCTCCCCCTTGAGAGAGGCTGGTTCCACTCCATATCAAATACAATATAATTTGCCAAAACTCTTACTCCATATCCTGTTTCAATAAAACTACAAAGGATATCATATCCTAATGCAGGGAAAATTACAATCCCCATGTATACATAATACATTAACAAATTCTTCACAAACCCACTTGACTTTTTCGCAGTCTGTGCTATACTAACACTACAAAGCGATAAAGCATTAACATAGATTCGGATGATGAAGCAGATTATCCGGGATAAAGTTATAGCTTCTCTATTACAAAAATCTTCGACAGAAAGAGGTGAGTCCGAAAGACATGCATTTCGAACAAGTGAATAAGAGATAATACCGATTGTATCTTATCCGGGTCCACAGAGAGGACATATTAGTAAGAAATTATGAGATGTACAATCGGTATTATCTTTTTTTTGCATTTTTTGGTCTCGTCATAAAAAAAGAAGAAAGCCTCTCCTTCAGGCTTTCTTCACTGCTTCCCTATTATGACTGCTTGATTTTTACACTTTCACTTCTTTTCCGCGTTTCCGGCACACTTGCTTTCTGGTATGAGTCTACCACAAAACCCCGCAAAAAGTCTGCAAAGAAAAACGGCGGAACCGCTACGATTCCGCCATTAAAATATATTTTGCCTAGTAAACTTCCTTAATCAGACCGCGCTTGTACGCATCTACCAGTGCCTTCAGGTCATCCACCTGCTGCACCAGTTCTGCGCCCTGGTCGGTGTCGATAATCAGCATACGTTCCGGCAGGGTGTCCACGATTCTCCAGGACGGAGCGTGGAATTCCTGTGTACCGTCTTCCTGCAGCGGGCTGTATGTCTGGTGCTCTGCCAGCGCCATGAAGCGGGAGTTGAACAGGAAGGTATATCCTGCGATACCGGTGGTCTTCTGGTATGCTTTGGAGATACCGCCGTCGATTACGTACAGCAGACCGCCACCCTTGATTGGGCTTTCACCGTCCTTGATTTTTACTGGAACGTGACCATTGATAATCTTGGAACGGCGAGGATCCAGGCCGAATTCCTTCAGAATCTTTTCGCAGGTTTCACGGCTCTTGATCAGGTTATAGTAAGGACGTGTGTATTCCTTATGGGATGCCTTGTCCGCAATGAACAGTCTTTCAAATGTGGTCATCTTGGCCTTACCGAACAACGGTGAGTTACCGCCCAGCCACAGGTACCACATCAGGTCGCCGGAACGTCCAATTTCTTCACTTTCATCCGGATTGAAGTAGGCCTTACGAACCTGGTCATCCAGGTAATCCATGAGGGACTTGCCCTTCAGCTTCACGCCGTTGATTTCCACTTCTTCGAATTCGCCGTCCTCGGTCATTGGAATGCAGCCGTGATACAGCAGGTTGCCATTTATCTTCTTATACAGTGCACCGTGGCTGAAGAGGAATTTAATGTGGCGCTGCAGCTTTTCGGAATTAAGCACGGATGCTTCCAGTGCATTGAGCAGGTACTCTTCTTCTTCGGTCAGCTTGTATGGGTCTGCCGGATCGACGGTAGGCAGATTGCACTCTCTCATCGGCCATACGGTGCCTTCAACTTCTACAGTGCAGTTTTCAAAATCAATCTTATCCAGCAGCAGGCGCTTTTCCATGTGGTATTCCGGATGTGCCTTGATACGCTGGCCTTCCACCTTGAACTGGCAGACTGCGATGGCTTTATGCATCTTTGCAGCCAGTTCTTCATCTACCTGGTCGTATTTATTTCTTTCCAGAACATGCGGACGGAACTTTTCGCAAGGGTCATCAGCATACACCTTCGCCGCAAAAGTAGCCAGAGGACGCAGGTTGATACCATAGCCAACTTCCAGCATGTCGAAGTTGTTGTAGCTGATATTCATACGCAGAATGTTTGTGATACATGCCCAGTTACCGGTTGCTGCCCCCATCCATACGATATCGTGGTTTCCCCACTGGAAGTCCACTGCATGGTAATGTTCCAGATAGTCCATGATGGAATCCGGATGTGCACCTCTGTCGAAGATGTCACCGATAATATGCAGGTGGTCTACTGCCAGACGGCTGATTGCTTCGGTCAGCTCGATAATATATTCTTCCGCCATACCGCAGTCCACGATGGAACGGATAATCTGGCTATAGTAGTGGGCACGGTTTGCTTCGTCATCTGCATGGAGCAGTTCGTCCATACTGTAGCCTGTATACTTCGGCAGACGGTGACGTACGCGGGACCGGGTATACTTAGTGGATACAGACTTACAGATTGTAATTAAACGATAGATCGCAGTTGCGCACCAGTCGTCGAAATTCTTTTCAGATTTGCGTCGGCGGGCCAGTTCTGCCTCTGCGTTATAAATCAGGCTTGCCAGACCATCACGGTCGGTTTCACTTAAAACGGCTCCGTAGTGCTCATCAATCTTGTCTTTGATGGTGCCGGATGCACTCTTCAGCATATGAATAAAGGCTTCGTGCTCCCCATGCAGGTCACTGAGGAAGTATTCAGTACCCTTCGGCAGGGCCAGAATCGCACTCAGGTTAATAATTTCTGCAGATGCAGCACGTACATTGGGATAATCTTTTGCCAGTAAATTTAAAAACTTTAAGTCTGCCATGTCTCTTCCTTTCTCTCGTCAGACACTAACCTGCCGAATCAGTCAGCAGGCTATACTCTAACTCCATTTTACAATGGTCAAAAAAGAAAATCAAGTCCTAACCCACCTGACTGCCGCTGTAATAATGCTCCAGAATTTCCACATAGTTATATCCTTCTTTCGCCATGCCGTCAGCACCATACTGAGACATGCCTACACCGTGTCCGGATCCGCTGGATGTAAACACGATTTCTGAATCATCCCGGAAGCTGACACTGAAGAGTGAGGACGAAAGTCCCAGTGCAGTTCTCACTTCAGTTCCTTTCATCACCCCGTCATTTCCGCTGCCCACCTGCATCCGCTCTACCCTTCCCCCTGCCGTTCGGCTGAAGATTTTTACCGTATCCCGGCTGATTTTTCCCAGCTCACGCTGCGGATATGCATCCTTTATTTTCTTCGCAAACTCATTCATCTCCAGCACGGTTTCCTCATCCCGGTGTGATGCCTCTTCCTCGTAAGGACTGGCCACACTGACCAGGTATGGATATGCGCTGACAAACACATCCTCTGAATTTTCCGTCTGTCCTCCGCTGGAACTGAAAAAGAGAGGCTGCATCACAAGCTTGCCGTCATGATAGAGAAGCTGCCCTTCCGTAGCATGGCAGGCCTTCTGAATTTTTTCCCATCCGGTCTTCTCCCATCCCTCTTCATGATCTGCAATCAGCTTCTTTTCCGTCTTATACACCTGACAGTGGGTAGTGCTGCAGACCGGAGCCTTTGGGTGATTCTCCGGCTTCTTTTCTTCGTATTTCAAAATTTTTGCCATGGCATAGGTTCTGGCCGCCACCGACTGTGCCTTCAAAGCCTCTTCGTCGAACTTTGCCGGCATCTCACTGGCCACCACCCGGCATACGTACTCCTCAAAATCCACCTTCACCACTTTTTCCTTCTCCGCAAGCCAGACTTCGATGCTGCCGGGAACAGAGATTTTGCCGGAAAGCTCCTGCATACCCGGAGGTTCATCCGTCTCCGCCCGCCCATGAAATCCGCTGTCTGAGAACAGAAATACGCACAGTGCAGGCACAGCCAGCATAAAAAGAAACCCTCTGGCGATTACTTCAAAAATCCATTTCAGATTTTCCCTCTTCATGAATTCACCTCCTCATATCAGTATATGCGCCAGGAAAAATAAAATGACAAGCTTTCTTTCACAGTGTATAATACCTTTATGAACGAAACAGATTGATTGGAGGATTTCTCTATGGAATACAGAAAAGGACCGGGCGGCGAACCCATTTCCGCCCTGGGATACGGCTGCATGCGCTTCAGCCGAAAAGGTGCTGCTACGGACCTGGATAAAGCAGAAGCAGAACTTCGGGCAGCCATTGAAGGTGGCGTAAACTACCTGGATACGGCCTATATCTACCCGGGCAATGAAGTGGCTCTCGGAAAAATTCTTTCCAGGACCGGACTTCGTGATAAAGTAAATATAGCCACCAAGCTGCCTCAGTATCTTATAAAGTCAATTTCTGCTGCAGAAAAGCTCTTCCAGGAGCAGCTTTCCCGCCTGCAGACTGACCATATCGATTGCTACCTGCTTCATATGCTCAGCGATGTGGCATCCTGGGACAAGCTGGTGCGCCTTGGCATCGAGGACTGGATCCGCGAAAAAAAGGAATCAGGACAGATTCGTTACATCGGTTTTTCCTATCATGGGAATACGGATATGTTCCTGAAGCTTCTGGATGCTTATCCGTGGGACTTCTGCCAGATTCAGTATAATTATATGGATGAGGTTTCTCAGGCCGGACGGCGCGGTCTGGAGGATGCCGGACGGCGCGGAATCCCTGTGATTATTATGGAACCTCTCCGCGGCGGCAGCCTGACTGTCAACCTGCCGGAAGAAGCCAAAGCAAGAATCGCTGCGGAACCGGGAAGTCTGACACCTGCTTCTCTTGCGCTCCGCTGGCTCTGGGATCAGCCTGATGTATCCTGCGTTCTTTCTGGTATGCACTCCATGGACATGGTGACAGAAAATGTAGCTACAGCTTCTGAATCCCCTGCCGGCTGTCTGACAGAAGCAGAACGTCTGCTGATAGAAGAAGTTAAAGGCATCATCGCAAAAAATACAAAAGTTGGCTGTACCGGCTGCGGTTACTGCCAGCCATGCCCTGCCGGTGTGGATATTCCAGGTGTTTTCCACTGCTACAATGTATCCGCCAGCGATACACGTCAGAAGGCAAGGATGGAATATCTGCAGACTACACTGATGCGTAAGTCTCCAAGCGGAGCCTTCCAGTGCACCGGATGCGGCAAGTGCACCCGTCACTGTCCGCAGCACATCGATATTCCTGCGCAGCTTACAGAAGCCCGCAAAGTTCTGGAAACACCGCTCTACCGCATCGCACGCAGAGCACTGCAGATTTTCAAGCTCTGGTAACTGATTTATACGTAAATAATGCATTTAAAAAGGACAGGTCCGCAAACCTGTCCTTTTCTTATCTGAAGTTAATCTTCAATCTTTTCAATTTTCGCACCCAGACCTGCAAACTTTTCAATAAACTTTTCATACCCACGTTCGATATGATAAATTTCAGAAATTTCAGTAGTGCCTTCTGCAACCAGCCCTGCCAGTACCAGTGCAGCACCCGCTCTCAGGTCTGTAGCCATAACCTGTGTTCCTCTCAGATTGGTAACGCCTCGGATAATTGCCTTATTTCCGGCAGTTTCGATATTGGCACCCATCTTACGCAGCTGGCTTACATGCATGAAACGGTTTTCGAATACGGTTTCCTTCACAGTACTTGTTCCATTTACCATGGACAGGAATGCCATGAATGGAGACTGAATGTCTGTCGGGAAGCCCGGATGCGGCAGAGTCATAAGGTCTGTAGAGTTCTGCGGACCCAGATCGCCTCTTACCGTTACAGTATCGTCAGTTGCCGCCACACGCACGCCGCATTCACGCAGCTTGGCGATAATCGGCTTCAGATGTTCCGGAACTACATTATTTATGGTCACATTTCCCTTGGTTACTGCTGCTGCCAGCATGAATGTTCCAGCTTCAATACGGTCAGGAATTACAGTATGCTTGGCACCGCCCAGACGCTGAACACCTTCAATCTTAATGGTATCGGTACCCGCACCCTTGATTTTCGCCCCCATCTTATTCAGAAGGTTTGCCAGGTCAATAATCTCAGGTTCCTTCGCCGCATTTTCAATATAGGTAGTTCCCTCTGCAAGTACTGCAGCCATCATAATGTTCTCGGTAGCACCTACACTCGGCATATCCAGATAAATGCTGTCACCGATTAGACCCTGTCCGCCGGCTCTTGCTTCCACATAACTTTCTGCCTCATTGAAGATAATGTCTGCACCCAGTGCCTCAAATCCCTTCAGATGAAGGTCAATTGGGCGGGCGCCGATGGCACAGCCACCCGGCAGAGGAATTCTGGCACGGCCTTTTCTGGCCAGCAGCGGTCCCATAATCAGAATGGATGCTCGCATCTTGTTTACCAGATCAAATCTTGCTTCGGTTGTAATAATATCTCTGGTCTCGACAGAAATTGTATTTTCATCCAGTTCCTTAACGGTAGACCCCATAGAAGCAAGAATTTCCTTCATGAAAACCACGTCCCGCAGCTGCGGAACGTCACGAATGATGCATTCCTCTTCAGTAAGCAGTGTCGCAGCCATCAGCGGCAGAACCGCATTCTTTGCACCGCTGACTACTACTTCGCCCTTTAACGGGCCACTTTGATGTACAATATATTTAGCCACTTCAGTCCTCCAGCCTATAAGGATTTCAGTTCTTCAAGGCAGGCGGTACAGATATTCTTTCCGTGAATGCTGTGCACTTCCTTGGCATTGCCGCAGAAGATGCATGCAGGTTCATACTTTTTCAGCATAATATAATCTCCGTCAACAAACACTTCCAGAGAGTCATCAGTCTTGATTCCCAGATTTCTTCTCAGTTCAACCGGAATAACCACTCTGCCCAGCGGATCTACCGGTCTAACGATTCCTGTTGCTTTCATTTTCGTTTCCTCCTTTATTTACCCTACTTACAGCTTGCTTCTTTATCAGCCTTTTTCCCTTTAATAATGCCGACGCAGGAAGCAGTAGCATTTACAATGCCGGATGCAGCCTTGGCGATGTTCTGATTCCCCTTCACTCCATCTGCCATAATACCGGCTGCTTCTACAATTCCGTCCACCATGCCGTCCAGATCTTTCGTACGGCGTGATGCAACTTCTGTCATGGATTTGGCATCTTCAAGCAGTGTATCAACCACTTTCAGTGTCTCAATCACTTTTCTCAGAAGCAGAATCAGATAAACCAGCAGAATTACTGCCAGCAAAACGATAACACCCAATGCCAGTCCCTGTGGCGTAATTGTAATGGTCATAGTTATTCCCTCCTCGCTCGCTTCCTTTATTATAACCCAAAACTGGAAATAATTGCAACCCATTTTTTACCCCGTGTACTTGGCAGATACTGCCACTGCAGGCTGAAGGTCTTCTTTTTACCCGAGACTCATATATTACAGAAACCACCTCAGAAAGGAGTCTGCTTATGATGAACACTGCCTGGTCTGCCATCTTTCTCCTGTCTTTCCTTTATGCCTGTATTTCCGGGCGTCTTCCTCTGTTCAGCGAAACACTGACTGAAAGTTCCGGAGAAGCAGTTCAGTTCATGATTCGCCTGGCAGGTATCATGGCCATGTGGAGCGGGCTTATGGAGGTTGCCGAACGTACCGGACTGATCAGCAAAATGTCCCGTATCCTGCTTCCCGTTACCAGACTGCTCTTTCCTCACCTAAAAAACCAGGAGGCTCTGTCTTCCATTGTCATGAGTTTCATGGCGAATCTTTTCGGTGCAGGAAACAGTTCCACTGTGTTCGCACTTCGGACTATGGAAAAACTGGACGCTGAAAACCACCATGCACCATCTGCCAGCAACGATATGTGCACCTTTGCAGTTGTCAATATGGCTTTCGCCCCGGTCATTCCGGTTATGATGCTGCAGATCCGTTCTGATATGGGGTCCTCTGATCCTTATTCGGTGATTCTTCCAGCCCTTATCACTGCGGGTTCCACTGTCATTGTATCCATCCTGGCCTGCAAAATACTTGAAAGGAGATCCTGAATATGGCCGGTATTCTTTACCTCATCACCGCTGGCTTCATCCCTGCCATGGCAGCTGTCATTATCGCTTACGGACTCATAAAAAAAGCCCCTGTCTATGATTATTTCATAGATGGAGCAAAAAAAGGGCTCACCACCGCCTTTGAAATTCTTCCTTTTCTGATTGGCATTTTTCTGGCCATCAACTGTCTCAGTGCCTCCGGACTGATGGGCCTTGTCAATCTGCTTTTTCAGCCCTTATTTAACCTGCTTGGAATTCCGCCGGAGCTGCTTCCTCTTATCTTCCTGCGGGCCATTTCCGGAAGCGGATCTCTTATGATTGTACAAAACATTATGGAGACCGCCGGACCTGATTCCTACGCCGGACGTGTAGCCTGTGTCATGTCCGGAGGATGCGAAACCATCATCTATGTTCTTGCCCTCTATTTCGGAGTCACCCACGCAAAAAATATGCGGCATACCCTGAAAGGCGGGCTCATCGGATATCTCACCGGTGTCATCGTCTCTCTTTTGGTATGCCGCATTCTGTAACCGGATGCTGTCAGCTTAACGGTAAGCTTCCAGCAGTTCCGGTGTATAATTTCCTTCCATATCATATACGTACAGTGGAGGAAGCATTTTTGCTTCTCTGCCGCCGCCCTTTACCATATGTACCAGAATAATATTCGGTTTTCCTTCCCTGTTCGGGCTGACAAACTGCAGTTCCTTCACTTCCAGACCATACTGCCGTCCCAGGCAGCAGATGTCCACAATTCGGGATGGTCTGTGCACCATGAAAAACTCGCCCTTGTCACGGAGCAGCCAGGATGCACATTTCATGAAATCTTCCAGGTCTGCTGTTGTCTCATGGCGGGCAATCAGCTTGGCCGGATTGGAACTGGTCAGCCCGCTGTTTCCTGCGGTATAAGGAGGATTGCTGGTCACCAGATCACAGCTTCCCTGAAGATCCTTGCCCCACCCGGTTCGGAAATCTTTCACATCGCCATGAATGAAGCCAACTCTTCCTTCCAGCCCATTATTCTTCGTATTCCGCATGGCACGGTCAAAGGAATCCTTCTGAACTTCAATCCCGGTGATTTTCGGAATCTCAGTCTTATAGGACAGAATCAGCGGGATAATCCCGGTTCCGGTTCCCATGTCTGCTGCAGCACGGAAAGATCTGCGGGCATATTTTGCCGCAAAATCCGCCAGAATCACTGCATCCACACCATAGCAGAACTCCTCCGGCTTCTGAACCAGGGTCAATCCGCCGAAACCAATTTCATCCAGCCGTTCACCTTCAAACAGCTCCGGTTCCATTTTCTTTTCCATCATAGTTTCGCTCATATCGTCTATCTGCAATCTGTTTATCAGTCTTTAATCAGCTGCTGAATTTCCTTCATAGTTGCTGCATCCACGCCTTCGAACAGATTTCTTTCCTTATTATGGCGTTTTTCGATGCGGCGGATATCCTTCTTGTGATATACGTAAACATCGCTGGACAGCTTTTCTTCCGGATGCTGATGCTGTTCATCCTTACCGTCCTTATCCTTGTCCTTGCCTCTGCGGCCGTTTTCCGGCTTTTCATCCACATACAGGCGAACACGGATAATATCTTCCAGAATATTAGTATCGATAACCTTTGCCAGACCATCCGGTGTCTTGATGCGTTCACCAACTTCCGGCATACCCTTGCGCATTTCCATATAGATATCGTTTTCATACTTCAGGCAGCACATGAGACGTCCGCAGATTCCGGAGATTTTGGTCGGATTAAGGGACAGGTTCTGCACCTTTGCCATCTTAATGGAAACCGGCTCAAAATCTGCCAGCCAGCTGTTGCAGCACAGAGATCTGCCGCAGCCGCCGATGCCGCCCATCATCTTAGCTTCGTCTCTTACACCAATCTGACGCAGTTCGATACGCATTTTGAACACACTTGCCAGATCCTTTACCAGTTCACGGAAGTCTACGCGGCCGTCAGCAGTAAAGTAGAAAATAATCTTGCTGTTGTCAAAGGTATATTCCACGTCAATCAGCTTCATCACCAGACCGTGCTTGTCGATTTTTTCCTGACAAAGCTGCAGTGCACGCTCTTTCTTCTTTACATTTTCCTTGTGCTTCTTATCGTCTTCCGGAGTCGCAATACGGATGATTTTTTTCAGTGGGGACACGATTTCGTGATCATCCACCTCCTGTACATCCATGGTTACTGTACCGTATTCCATACCTCTGGCTGTTTCTACGATAACATTGTCACCATTTTTCACTTCGAATTCATCGGGATCGAAGTAATATATCTTTCCTGCGGTCTTAAATCTTACACCAGCAACTCTTACCATTTTATCCTCCAATTTTTATAATCAAATTCTTCATGGCATAATTGTAATTCACTTTCATGACCAGGTCACGCCGTGCCTCCTCAATCAGTTCAATATGCCTGAAAATGTTTTCACGTTTCATAAGTCTTCCCCGCAGGTCCTTACCTACGAGAAAGTCGCGGTAAATTCTCTCCATCCCGTCCAGCAGCTGAAAAGCATCATCACGGGATTTCATATACCGGCCCAGCAGTTCTTTCATCTTATGGAAGTTTTCGCCTTCCATCACTGCTTCTACAATTACAGATGCGCCTTCCATCTGCAGCTGATTCAGATCCGTTTCCAAGCTGTTCAGCCGGTAAGCTACACAGCGTGAACGGATTGTTTCCAGAAGATTATCCCTGTTTTCGGAAAGCAGAATAATCACTGTACCTGGTGTCGGTTCTTCCAGCGTCTTCAGAAGACGGTTCTGCGCACGGACCGTCATGGTATCCGCGTCTTTGATAATCGCCAGATTGCGGCTGCCGCCGCTTGGTCTCAGCTTCAGTTTTTCCTGGAGCTGGAATACAGCTTCATCTTTTACCGAAAGTCCATCGGACTCGATGAAATATAAGTCTTCATAGTTATCATGAGCAATTTTTCTGCAGTCGATGCATTCGTCGCACCCCATACCGGGATTTTCCCTGCATATAATTGCCTTCAGCATATCTTTAGCAAAGGCCACCTTATCCACGCAGGTGTCACCCTCTATAATATAGGCGTGAAACACATTGCCCGCCGTAACACTGCCGCGGATTCTGTCCGCCAGCTTACGGTCTGCAGTCCAGTTATTCAGTGACATGACTTAAAATGTCCTCCAGTTTAGCGAAGATTTCAGACTTGATTTCCTCGATGCTGCGGCTGGCATCAATTCCCAAAATACGCTGCGGATACTGCGCTTCCAATGCCAGATAGCCGTTATACACTTCCTGGTGAAAAGCTGTCTTCTCAGCATCCAGACGGTCTTCTGCCTGCCCGCTGGTAACTCTTGATTTGATTCTGCCTTTTCCTGTGTCCGGATCCACCTTCAGCAAAAATGTAACATCAGGCATACATCCTGCTACGGCATACTCATTGATAATTCTGACAGAATCGCCAAGGTATCTTCCATATCCCTGATACGCAATACTGGAATCAACAAAACGGTCGCAGACCACAACCTTCCCCTCAGCAAGGGCTGGTTTAATAACCTGAGCTACGTGCTGTGCCCGGGAAGCCGCATACAGCATGGCCTCCGTCATGTAATCCATTTCCGCGCAGTTTTTGTCCAGCAAAATCTCCCTGATTCTTTCGCCAATGGCAGTTCCTCCGGGTTCTCTGGTAAAAACAACTTCCATGTTTCTGTCAGCAAAAAACTTCTTTATATTTTCAATCTGTGTAGACTTTCCTGATCCATCCGGTCCTTCTATCGAAATAAAAACACCTTTTCTCATGGTCTTCTCCTTCTTGGTTCGTGAGTTCTGTATCTTACATTGGAAGAGTTCTCCACACTGGTCAGTACTTCCTCGACCAGCTTAAGCAAGAAATGAATAACAAGCAGAAGCATCGGCAGACAAAGCAGTGCCGCAAATACTATTTTCAAAAAGGTCATAATGCCTGTCCTCCACATAAACATAGATAATAATATTATACCACAACTCTCACATAATTCAAAGAATAAAAAAAGCAGGCAAGGCCTGCATATACAAAAATAAAAAACGCGCCGTCACTTCGTGACGTGCGCAGTTTTTTATACCATCGTATGTTTTAAAGGAAATAAAAAAAACGGCAACGTCCATATAACGAGGCCTAGCCGAGTTTCACGCTTTTCTTCCCTGCGGCGAAGCCGATACAATCAAAGAAAAGCGTACTTTCGGAAAGTAGAGACGCTGCCGGAATAAAAAAAGCTCAGCAAATGCTGAGCTAA
>JAZNKW010000050.1:0-10326 GCA_045578745.1 Anaerovoracaceae bacterium | reverse complement strand
GTGATCATGTTCTTTACATAGTCAGCGTGGCCTGGGCAGTCTACGTGTGCGTAGTGTCTGTTTGGAGTTTCGTATTCTACGTGAGCAGTAGAGATAGTGATACCTCTTTCTCTTTCTTCTGGTGCCTTGTCGATGTTTTCGAAGTCAACCTTCTGACCCAGACCGTATCTTTCGAACAGAGTCTTAGTGATTGCTGCAGTCAGAGTAGTCTTACCGTGGTCTACGTGACCGATAGTACCGATGTTGATATGCGGTTTAGTTCTTTCAAATTTAGCTTTTGCCATGGTTATCAATCCTCCTAATTTTATAACGTTATTTTTTGGAAGTGTGGATTGGGCGTCCCCATCCACGGGGTTTTGCTCAAACCTATCATTTATTTTACCATAGATTGTCCACTCTTGGCAAGTGGAATAACCTTGGGTACAGGAAAAAACAGCGAAAAATTAAGCATTTTCAGCTATTTTTCACTTCCTTCCTCTTAATATATATTTTACCACATTACAGCGATTTATGATATAATTAATTTAATGAAACAAAGGGATATAAGGAGGGATGAACCATGAAATACACAAGTAAACTTTCCCGGCTGCTTTTCCACGAGCACACCTCGCCGGACAGTGGTTTTCCGGTCAGCCGTTATCCGAAAAGCTGGCATCCGCAGACCAATTACAGTCCCATAGACCCGGCAAAGGATGTTTTGCCGGAGCTGGACGACAGCCCCGAGGCCAAAGAAGCCCGCACGACCGCCGCAAAACATTCCCTGCTGATTCCCCTGGCCGCCATTCTGGGCGTCATCACCGTTCTGGTCATCGGGGTGCTGATAAAAACCAATGCGTAAATAAAGGAGATTTTGCCATGAAGAAAGAAACAAAGAAATCTATCATCGCTTCCGCAGCTACTCTGGTGGGAGTTGGCGCGGTATACCTGTTCGGCGCACTGCTGAAGAAGAAAAAATAACATTATAATATAAACAGGAAATGGCCGGATTGCTCCGGCCATTTTCATTTACTTGTTAATCTGCAGGATTTCATCCACTGCCGCAGTGAAAACCGATTTGTACTCCATTTTCACCGTTTTCATGGATTTGAAGTATGTTCAATTTTTCTTTGTACGCCAAATTGATAGAAAGAACTCAAATGGAGTACAGATTTCTTCTTCTAAACAGGTTATTCGAGTAATTTTTATTAAACTCCGGTTTGGTGGCAAGTTTTATGTACGCCATTCGATCTATTTTACAGTAAATGGAGTACAATTCCCCAAAAGGTGTAATCATAATGAAGTCACAAGTCAAGATTATGTACTCCAAATCAGCGAATTTCACCAAAATGGAGTACAGATAATAACTGCAGCCACTTTGCGTCAAACAACAAACCGCCTCGATCCTCTTTTCAGAGACCCGGGGCGGTTTTTCATTGCATTTAATGTTCCAGCAGATATTTTGTTGTCTTGTATAAAATTTCCGGCAGAACCACGAAGGAGTATTCAGTCTCAACTCTTTCCGTGAACTGATGGGCGTCCTTTCCGTAGCAGCCGATGTCTGCAACCGGCAGGTCAAGCTCACGCATATCGTCCAGCGGCAGATCATATACGATGCCGAATCCCGGCATATTATCCTTCAGCGCCTGAATCGCACCCTCTTCCTTCGGCGCCGCAGCATAGCTCAGGTCGGAGATGCAAGGCAGGAATTTCTTCTGCACCAGGTTGTAGTCACATTTTGTGGTGCTGACCGCGTGTTCCACTGCATCAATCAGCAGTTTTTCTTCCGGCATAACGCCTTCTACATAAATGTGCGGATAGTACGGCGGTGTCAGATATACAATCAGCACCGGATTCTTGTCAGACCACAGGGAGTGAACATATTCCACCACCTTCAGGGTCTGGTCGCGCACATCCAGATCAGGGTCACGGGAAACTTCTTCCGCGTAACGACGAACCATGCCGTCAAAACCTTGGCCCACTTCCGCCTTTACCAGCGCATAGAGGCGCTCATAGCTGATGGTTCTTTCCACCCACGGAAGACTTTCATAGTTGGCGCCGCTCATGGCACAGTAGATAACATAGGCGTCATTCAGATTGTTGATGACCGCACGGAATGCTTCTGCACCCACCTTCAGCATCTTTTCCATTACCTGTGCCGGTGTGCTGCAGTGGGTCGCAAAATTGAAGAACAGAATGGACTTGGTCGCAATCTGTACGGAATATTCCGGCTTCAGGTCTCGCTGCATCAGCGTAATCGGCGGCAGCGTCACTTCCCCGTCCACCACATCCGACAGCACCGGATTCAGATTTACCCTTCTGGTGATTTCCGCGGCGATCTGATTCGGGTCCAGACCGCTGAAAGATTCACCTACATGGCTTTCCTTGCCGACAATCAGGAAGGTCGGCATCAGCTTGCCCACTGTGCCGATATACTGGTACACATTGGTATCCCCCGGATAGGCAGGCGCAATGTAGTCCGGATCCAGCATGGCCAGATAACGGTAGCCACATTCTTTTTCCAGTCTGACAAGTTCAGGAACAAAGGTCAGCATACCTTTGGAGCTTCCCTCTTCATCACAAACTGCTGCGAAGATGATATTCCCCTCGAATTCCTCAATGGACTGTGAGATTCGCTCCATCAGAGCCATCACCACCGCAACACCGGACTTCATATCGAAAATACCGCGGCCGAAGAGGTACTTTCCGGACTCCAGGTCCTCCCGTACTTCCTTCTTCAGACTGCTTACTTCTTTCAGCATTTCCGCCAGCTCGTATGGTTTCGTCGCAAAATCCGCCAGGCTGCCGTAGTCGGAAATCCCCACGGTATCAGTATGTCCGATGAAAACAACGGTTTTGTCAGACTTGGCCTTTTCTCCGTTGAGGACTGCAACCACTGTCTTTCTGTTCCACGGGTCATTCTTCACCGGCAGGCAATAGAGCTTTTCCGGATACTTTTTATAATAATCCATCTGTGACATGATTTCATAAACCTTGTCGCTGACGTCAATTTCGCCTTCCGTTTCAACGATACTTTTTTCTTCTACCAGCTGAACTACGATTTCTTCAATTCTTTCTTTTAAATTCTGGTACATAAACTTCCCCTTCTCTTCACATAACACCAAAAATCGACACCATTGTCTTTTTTATTATAGCATATATTGCTGTATATTGAAATATCAGGAAGTTCAAAGAAAAAGAAAACCCTCCACAAAATATGTGTGAAGGGCTTTGATTGTCTTATGATTCTTCATAAATGGTTATTATCTGCTTCTTCAAAACAGGAATCAGAGCAGCGCATAACCCCAACTTTACTATAATTGAAAGGCCGCAGTATATGAGGCTATTCTCTAAGCCCAGAAGCAGCCACCAAAGATAAATCGCTGCACCTATAAGAGCACAGAGCAGATACATAACAATTTGAATGCATTCTCTGATTGCCTGACTTTTGGCTGTTCTAAGAACTTTCACCATGCAGATCGTAACTGACATCAGCAATGCTCCTGTAAAAATACAGTTAGCCACTATATTTATTGCTTCTGCAAACAGAACAGGTTTAATCGCAGAGCTGTCAGTACAAAAGCCCGCATACCAGTCAAAGACTTCCTGCCACTCCAAGGCTTTCATTGATACAGTCAGAGCAACAGCAGCAACTGGCAGCAATAATATTTCTATCATACCCACTGCAGAAACCAAACACTTACTTACTAATGCGGCACCTATATTCTCCAGATAGCCGCCGAAGAACTTGGATGACTTGTCAAATACACTCAGATACAGGATTTTGTTCAGCCCCTGAAACAGAAGACCAAGCATTGCAATGAGATACAGAATGCCCAGCATTGGGATCCATAAGAAAGTAAAGGGAACAAAGGCGCATCCAACCATCATTAGAACAATCAAGATCAGATACTCATTTGTTGCAATCTTAAAATCATTTGCCAGTGAAGATTTCAACTTGTCCATCATTCCATCTCCCTTCTATAATCCAAATATCTTCACTGCATTTTACTCAGGGCTTTTTTTAGCCATTCATCCTGATTGCGTACAGAGCAGGAATACCGCTCTCCACAAAAGTAGATGTCCAAATCCCCGTACCAGTTTTGAATGCGCAGCATTTTTCCGGATCCAGTGCTTCCATCAGGGAACTCTACACCTTCGAAAGCGAAATACACATTCCATTGAAAATCATCTGGCCCAGTCTTACCATAGCGGGTACCTCTTGGCATAAGATTTTTGAAATTCCATTTATAGGTGCTCCAGTAAAAGTGAGCAAACAGACTTTCAAACTCTTTACTGTCTCTTTCAAACACAAACTCGGCAGATTCCGTCTGCGTGCCGACTCTATAATCCCCACTGATTTCCACACACTTATCAAGAGTCAGCATCGGAAAAAGCTCCAATAAAGTTGACGGTCTAAAATACGATCCTACAGAAAAAATCAAAACCCCTATTACAATCCCTATGACTAATTTTTTCTTCATAAAAATGTCCTCTTCTTAGGTTCCACCTTTTCTACCAGTTTAATTTAAGGTCCTGTATATAACCTCTTTGTTATCGTCATCAAATAATTTAAATGTATTATCCGGCGGCACAATTACCACAAACGGTTCATTTTCGTCAACTTCAACCACCTGATTCTGCATCCCATAGATTTCAATGCGCGAAACACGAGGTTTGTTCAGCGAAATGAGAATCGTCTCATCATCATGAATATCGCAAAAGACAGCCACATTATCTTCTATATCATAATTAGAGCCACCCGTTCTGAAGTGATATCCAAAGTCAAATCCAGGATGGTTAACGTAAATAGAAAAATCGTAATCCGTTTTGTCCGCATTATAATGTAGTGTCGCTGCAACTTCACCATTTGCTTCCATAATGCTTTCATATCCCGCAGGCACTTTTGAAGATTCAATGTCATAAGAAACCAGATTCTTCTCACTTGTCCCTAAAGCATTAATAAAAGCAGGCAAAAGTGCGATCATCCCCAAACATATGATACTTATCAGTGATACTGCTATTTCTCTTTTCAAGCGTCATCCCCCTTTCTTTCACTTAATAATACCTTTTACCGTATTTTATCAAATTTCACGCTTTATCTCAATAAAAAGTTACCGAAGGTTTCGGCACGGCAGGTTTTATTGCTTCTGCGGCTTTATAATGGAAAAAGAGATTGAAAACTCAACCTCTTTTCTTTATTTTAAAAAATTGCATACATAGGCGCATCGCCGCATCAGTGTCATCGTTTTCGCTGCCTCTGCAGACTTGAGCGGTATTTCTTCGAAATCCCGCCGGTCTTGGCTCCTACTCAGTCGCCTGCGACCCGTGACCTGCTCCAGTGTCCACCGGACACTTTCGCTGACGGCCACGCTCAAGAGTTCAAGTCTGCTCTCAGCCAGTTCAGAGAAAAAGAAAAATCCCACCGCTTACGCGATGGGATTTTCTTTTTGTTGGAGCTGTTGAGCAGACTTGAACTGCCGAACCTCATCCTTACCAAGGATGCGCTCTACCGACTGAGCTACAACAGCACGCTCACAACATCAATGATTATATCACTATTTATTGATAAATGCAAGCACTTTTTTAACTTTTCAGGAAAGTTTTTTACTCGTTCAGATATTTCAGAACTTTCTCACGAATTCTGCCCATTGCGTTATCAATGGAGCTGCGCGGACGGCCCAGTATGTCTGCGATTTCCTGGTTGGTCAGACCTTTCAGTTTTTCGCGGAGCACCTGTTTTTCCAGCTTGCTGAAAGTGTCCTTATCATCGTCCTTCAGGAAACAGGTAACTTCCTGCAGCAGCATCTGGGTTTCAGGCTCCAGGCCACGGTTGTCCTGCAGTACATCTTCCAGGGCACCTTCTTCTGCGCCTTCTTCCGTTTCCAGACCGAATCCCTGGCTGAAAGAAAGGGATTCATTCAGAGGGCTGTGTTTTTTTCGGTTTGCACTTTTCGCTGCGTCACGAAGATGGTTGTTTATGCAAGTCGAAGCAAACGTCCTGAAGGACGCATCCTTTTCAAACTCGTATCTGTGAATTGCTTTATGCAGTCCGATTCGGCCTTCCTGAACCACATCGTTATGGTCTGCACCACTCATAAAGTAGTTCGCTGCGCATGCCTGAACCAGATTTTCATATCTTTTGATAAGCAGTTCCTCTGCCGTTTCGCTGCCTTCCTGACTCATCAGGATCAGCTGTTCTTCGGTGATATGCAGTTCACTGTTTCCCATAAAATTTCTCCGTCAGGGACGGCGGATGCATTACGCTTCCGCCGCCATATCTCTCTGCTTTCTGATTTCGTAAATAATGATGGCTGCCGCATTGGATGCGTTCAGGGAAGTGATTCTTCCTACCATCGGCATGGATACCACGAAGTCGCACTTGTCGCGTACCAGCTTGCTGATGCCGGCGCCTTCGCTGCCGATTACTACAGCAATCTTGCCCTTCATGTCCTGTTCATAGTAGTTGCGTCCGCCCATATCGCAGGCTGCAACCCAAATGCCCTTTTCCTTCAGTTCTTCGATGGTCTGAGCAATATTGGTCACCTTCACTACCGGCATGTACTCGATAGCCCCTGCGGAGGATTTTGCCACGACTTCAGTCAGGCCGCATGCATGTCTGCGTGGGATGATGATGCCGTGTGCGCCCGCACATTCTGCAGAACGCATGATAGCGCCCAGATTATGCGGGTCTTCCAGGTTGTCCAGAATAATGATGAACGGATCTTCGCCGCGTTCTTCTGCCAGTGCGAAGATATCTTCCATTTCTGCGTATTCATAAGGGCTCACATAAGCCACAACGCCCTGATGCGGACGTCCGCCGGCGATGCGGTCCAGAGCCACCTTTTCCACGCTGATAACCGGAATGGACTTTTCCTTGGCCATTGCCACGATCTTAATCATGGAGCCTTCGCGGGAGCTTACCATCAGCTTGTCCACCGGACGGTCATTCTTCAAAATTTCAGTAACCGGGTTTCTGCCGATAATTACGTTTGGATCCGGTTCGCCGAAGCGGTCGTTCTTTTCGAACGGATCAAAGCTTTCGCGGCGTGCTGCAGGTCTTGCAGAGCGTTCGCCTCTCGCAGCGCGGTCTGCACCCTGGCCTCTGCCGTCTCTTCCGCCTTCACGGCGTCCTGCGCCGTCCTTGCCCGGCATTTCCATGCCGCGGGCTGCATAATATCTGCCACGTTTGGTGTCGTGGTTGTCTCTTCTGTTTTTAACCTTTGCCATGGTTTATTTTCTCCTGTATTCTCTGAATCTGTAAGTTACACCGTTTTCTTCCTGCGGTTCGCTTTCCCATACCACTTCAAAATCCGGATCTTCGTCCAGGTTCGGGAAGAACCGGTCGGACTCGAAACGCTGCTCCATACGGGTAATGATGCAGGTATCGCACAGGGGCAGCATCTGTTCATAAATGCTGGCACCGCCGCAGACCATGATACCGTCCGTACCTGCGTCACCGGCCGCTTCCAGAGATTTTGCCACGGCATCTTCCACGGAAGAAGCGATGATGCAGCCGTCCTTCTGAAACTCCGGATTGCCGCTGACAATCACGTTGACACGGTTTGGCAGAGGACGTCCGCCCGGGAAGGTTTCCAGGGTCTTTCTGCCCAGAATGATGACCTTACCGGTGGTCTGCTCTTTGAAAAACTTCAGGTCGCCGGGCAGGTGAACCAGCAGCTGGTTGTCCTTGCCGATGCCCCAGTTTTTTTCAGTTGCTACGATAATTTTCATGCCGGCCTCCTAAACTGCCACCGGAATTCCGGTAACCTGCGGATTCTTCTGGTAATCTTCGATAATTACGTCATCCGGTGTAAAGTCGTAGAAGTTGGTAATCTCAGGGTTGAGACGGAACTTCGGTGCCGGATACTGCGGACGGGTGATCAGTTCCTCGATAATCGGAACGTGACGGTCGTAAATGTGTGCGTCAGCGATAACATGAACCAGTTCACCGGCTTCCAGGCCACTGACCTGTGCCATCATGTGCACCAGTACTGCATACTGAACCACGTTCCAGTTGTTTGCCGCCAGAATGTCCTGGGAGCGCTGATGCAGGATTGCATTCAGGGTGTTTCCACTCACGTTGAATGTTACGGAATAAGCGCATGGTTCCAGGTTCATTTCCGCGAGGTCCGCAAAATTATAGATGTTAGTCATGATTCTGCGGGAGTAAGGGGTGTTTTTCAGCTGCCAGAGAACATTGTCCACCTGGTCCATTTCCCCCTGCGCAAACTGGTACTTCTGCGCCATTTGATAGCCGTAAGCCTTGCCGATGGAGCCGTTTTCATCTGCCCATTCATCCCAGATATGCCCCTTCAGGTCCTTGATGTTATTGGATTTTCTCTGCCAGATCCACAGCATTTCGTCCACCGCTGTCTTGATGGCAGTCGGACGCAGGGTCAGGGCAGGAAACTCTTCTTTTAAATTATAGCGGTTCACCACACCGAAGGTTTTAATGGTGTGGGCCGGGGTGCCGTCTTCCCACTTCGGGCGGACAATCTGGCCTTCGGAACTGAATCCGTGGTCCAGGATTTCACGGCACATATTGACGAACAAAACGTCTGCTTTACTCATGTTTTGTCTCCTCGATGATTTCCATGGCATGGAAAATGATTTCTTCCATGCGTTCTTTGCGGCCGTCCAGGTGGAGCCACCCGATCAGCGCTTCAAAGGCTGTCGCCAGTTTATAGTTCACCGGGTCTGCGTTCCGCGGCTTGGATGCGGTCTTATGGTTCCGCGCCCTCTTCACCAGGCTCACTTCCTCTTCTGTGAGGAATTCCTCGTTCATCATCCGCTTCACTGCCTTGGCCTGTCCTGCGTTGTTCACGTAGTTGATGGACAGTTTGTGGAGGTGGTCCACATGAACCTTCTCCTGCTGCAGTACCCGCTCTCTTACATAAATTTCATAGACGGCATCGCCTATGTAAGCCAATGCCGTCGTATTCATGTTCTTCGTATTGTTTGCTGCTGTCATACTATGCTCTGATAATCTGCACGCCCTGCGGAGTATCCTTCAGGGTGATGCCCTTTTCCTTCAGAATGTCACGGATTTCGTCTGCACGTGCGAAGTCCTTCGCCTTTCTTGCAGCCTGACGTTCGTCGATCAGTGCCTGAATTTCAGGTTCCACTTCCACAGTTTCTTCCACTTCCTGTTCCAGCAGGCCCAGGATCGAGGTCAGTTCAGTCAGTGCAGCCAGTGCCTTCTGTGCAAATTCCTTGGATGCACCGTTCTTCACTGCAGTGTTGATGTCAGTTACCAGCTGGAATACAGCGGTGATGGCATCTGCAGTGTTCAGGTCATCATCCATAGCTTCGATGAAAGCGTCACGGTGCTTACCGAAACCTTCCAGTGCAGCAGCTTCTTCTGCGGACATTTCAGCCACAGATGCGGAAGCAATCAGGTGCTTCAGGTTGGACTTTGCGTTTCTCATTCTGGTCAGGCCGTTCTTGGACTGGGTCAGAATATCATCACAGAAGTCGATTGGTCCTCTGTAGTGACCGGACAGGATCAGGAAACGCAGGGTTTCGCCGTCATAAATCTGCAGCAGGTCACGTACAGTCTTGAAGTTGCCCAGGGACTTGGACATCTTGGTACCGTCTACATTAATGTAGCCGTTGTGCATCCAGTAGTTTGCGAAAGTGCAGCCGTTGTGTGCTTCGGACTGCGCGATTTCGTTTTCGTGGTGAGGGAACTGCAGGTCAGCACCGCCGGCATGGATGTCGATGGTGTTCCCCAGGAACTTCTTCGCCATGCAGGAGCACTCAATGTGCCAGCCCGGACGGCCCATACCCCATGGAGAATCCCATGCGATTTCGTCATCGGTCTTTCTTGCCTTCCACAGTGCGAAGTCCAGCGGATCTTCCTTCTGTTCGCCTACTGCGATTCTGGCACCTGCAATCAGGTCTTCGATATTCTTACCGGACAGCTTGCCGTAGCCGACAAACTTTCTGGTTCTGTAATATACGTCACCGTCCACTTCGTAAGCGTAGCCCTGTTCAATCAGGTCTGCTACGAACTGTACGATTTCAGGAATGGTCTTGGAAACCTGAGGATGTACGGTTGCCTTTCTAACATTCAGAGCAGCCGCATCTTTGTAATATTCTTCAATATACTTTTCGCTCACTTCCGGTGCAGTGCAGCCTTCTTCACGTGCACGGTTGATGATCTTGTCATCAACGTCAGTAAAGTTCTGAACGAACTTTACCTTGTAGCCGCGGTATTCCAGATACTTTCTCATAGTATCAAACACTACGAAAGGTCTTGCATTACCGATGTGGAAGAAGTTGTATACGGTAGGACCGCAGACATACATCTTCACTTTGCCCGGTTCAATCGGAACGAATTCTTCT